>DASSKS010000034.1:0-19206 GCA_035690245.1 Halococcus sp.
GTCATAGTTATACCCGCTCAATCGTCCTCTTCCGCCGGACTGGGATATTGCGTGGAAGCCCGACAGCGAGTTATACCCGCTCAATCGTCCTCTTCCGCCCTCACAACGACGTAATCAATCGCTTCGAGTCTCCCTCTCGGGGTAGTTGACACTGGGATAGCGCAAACTTTGTCATGGTTGGTGATCACGGTCCGAATTACAGCGGCCAGTCTGTTCCAAAATTAGCGTGTACTGTCGGTCCGGAAATCCTGGTCATCACCATGGGTATATAGTACCCTTGCTGTCGGGCTAACTGGAACACCTCACTTGGTGGTTGAATTAAGGCGCTGTCGCCATGTCGTCACGCGGTTTATCTCGCCGCGAGGACGCTCTGATTGATATACGGTTGACCTGCTGCGAGAGAAATAGCGTCTCGCTGTCTTTCCAGCGCGAAACGAAATATATCCAGAGCGTCCGGACAATTTCAGGGTGAAGGTAGGACTTCGAGATGGCTCTATATCCGGAATCACCGTTGTGATTCGCGCAGGATTAGCGGCCCAATCGCCAGCGTTCGCTGAGTGATCGTGACGATCTGCCAAATATACGATGCGAACAACAAAAACGGCAGGAGCGTCAACGTAAACGCGCCACCGACCACCCAAATCACATTGGCGATACCGACTGTACTGCCCGGGAACGTACCCGCATCCACGATTGCAACCGTGATACCGGCGACCGCTAACGCAGGAATTGCCACATAGAGAATCTGCTTCGAGAGGGTGACTAATACCCATTCGAGGTACAGCGTCCGAATATGCTCACGGGCCGGCCCAAACATCGACAGGGCCGTTTTCAACTCATTGAGAATCGCCGTGTCCTCCTCGGAGAGGCTCTCGTCGTGTTCGTAGGCGATACGTTCGACCTGAAAGATCTTCCAACTGTAGTTATAGCCCAATGCGGCAGAAATCACGTCGAATGACCCGAACGTTCCGCCATCGAGTTGCTCTTTGACCGCCTCTGCATTTTCCGTCAGACTGTCGGTGAACTCATCGACTTCCGCGCGGAGTTGGTCGTCATCGTTACCGGCAACAGCGTTACGCAATGCGTTCGCGCGCCGCTCAGTTGCGGTGATGATCTGCTGGAGGAATTCCGCCGGATCAGCGGGAAGGGGTCTGTCGATCAGGTCACGAGTGTATGTCCGGTAGTCCATCGTGTTCTCCATCCGCTCGCGCTGTTCACCCAACGACCCGTTCTCCTGATCGAGCACGAGCTGGCTGATCGTGATCACGAGTGTCGTTCCGGTGATGATTGCGCCGATCATCGTCGAAAACAGGGTTTCGAGTGTGTCACTGGACATGAGCTGCGATTGGAACGGTGGACTGAGCACCGATACGACGATGATGAACGCAACGAAGATCACAAGCGCCAATCCCGCAGTGACATACAGCCGGTTCGCGCTAAGCAAGACCCAGAGTACCACCCGGTTTTGGTCGGCGCGCTCGCGCATCGTATTGGCCGTGCGGATATCGACATCGATCTCGTCGTCATCAGTGTCCATCTCGATATCGGTCTCGGCGTCCGCATCAGCCTCGATATCAACACCAGTATCCGGGTCTGCGCTCATACGAATTCGTCTTTATCGGCGGGACGCTTGAACAGCAGGAACTTCATACCGCCGCCGGTATACTCGATAGTCGTCACGAGTTCCCATCCCACAGCGCCGAGTTGAATGAACTCGGCCTTCGAGTTGCTCACCTCCTTTTTGTCGCTTCGCGCGGTGGGCGAAGCGTTTCGTACTCCCACCGCGTCATGGTCTGACACTCATACACTGTCTATCTCACTTTGGTGAGTAAACAAGTGTGCTTTCGGGTTCCGAGTCTATCGGCGTCGAGCTTGCAGTCACGCTCACATTCATTCAGGTTTGCGTCATTTGTGGTTACTGAACGCAGTCTGGCGTTTATCGCTCATGCCTGCTCTTCTGCTTCCTCTATACCTTCTTTGATCATGTCACGCTCGAAGTAGATGGTTTCGATCCCAAACACCACGAGCGCAATGATGACGACCGCGGTGAATACCGGGCGCTTCACGAGATACAGGTATCTAAGCAGTAATACGAAGAACGTGGCTGAACCGACTAATCCAATGACCGGCGGGATCGGTGATATCTGGTCGCTATCGCGTTTCACCAGTGCGACGACGTTGACCGAACCATAGACGACGATATACGTGAGCGAGGCGAACTCCACGATGCTTTCTAGTCCCCCTCGCACCGTAACGAAAATTACCAATAGGCCGATGATTACCACTGGCCGTTTCGGAACGTCGCTATGGTCGGTATCGCTAAACCGATCCGGAAGAATGCCGTCAGAAACGAGATTCTTTGCGAATATTGCATTGCTGAACATCGTGGAGTTGATCGCGCTCGCCGTCGAGACCAGCGCCGCGATGGTAATTCCAAGCGCGAGCCACTTCGATATTCGGAGGCCAGCGAAGTTGAGTGCCGCCTCGGGTTGGGCTGCGAAGGCCGCGGGCGGAACGAGCGAAGGCACGACGAATCCCACGAGGATGTAGATCGCGGCAGCGACGGCGATAGAGGCGAACACGCCCTTCGCAAGCGTTTCGACTGGGTTCTCGAACTGCTCTTGGTCGTAAAAGAGCAGCTGCCATCCCTCGAAGGAGACGAACGAAACCGCACCGGCCACAAGTGGATCGATGGTCACGCTCGAAAGTCCGACCCGAAGCTCGTTCTGCGTGAAGCCGAAGCCGAGCGCGATGAGTCCGAACACGAAGATGATACCCGCCTGGATCACCACGAGGTAGCGCTCCGTGCTGGTCGAGGACCCGGCACCGAGGAGATTCAGCGCGATGAACACGACGACGATGAGCGTTGAGAGAAGCGGTCGGGCCGAAATCCCGAAGATGTAGCTCCGACCGATGAGGAACTCCGCAAACGCCCCGAACGCATAGGCGTACATCGCCATCGTTCCGATGTAGCCAACGATGAGCGTCCACCCGACGATGGCGGCATACGTCGATTGGCCGGTGAGTTCCTCGATGAACGTCACCGACCCGCCCTCGTCGTCGGTCAGTCGATTTAGATTCACATAGGAGTACGCCGTCGAGAGTACCACCACCCCCGCGATGGCGTAGGCCAACCACGTCAGGTAGCCGGCGACCCCGACGACGATGCCGATTGCCGCGTAGATGCCGCCGCCAACAATACCCCCGACGCCGACCGCGACCGCCGTTCCGAGTCCGAAGTTCTGTCCCATGTTGTTCCCTCGTTAGTTCATCGAAACCGAATGGTTCGGGCCGACGAGCCACGGGTTGATCTCCGCGAGCGGATGGACGCGGAAATCCCGTACCAGGTCTTTGACGGCGAAACTGTTCTTGCGCGAAAAGGCGGGCAGGAGCGCCCGGTCTTCGAGGACGGTCGTAATTGCGGACTCGTAGAGCCGCTTTCTGCGCTGTCGGTTCCTCGTCTGTCGTGCCTGCTGTAGTTCTGTCATGACTTCGTCGTTATTATAGAACAGTCCGTGCGTTTTGCCGACCTGATTTTCGTGGACTAGCGGATACAGATACGAATCCGGGTCCGGCGGCGCGGCCCAGCCGCCAATGTACATGTCATAGTCACTCGGGATACCGGTCAGGCGCGCTTCGAGAAAGGCCCCCCACTTGAATTGTGAGATGGACGCATTGGCGAACCCAGCCTGATGAAGCCCCTTGACGATGGCGTTCCCGATGGCCTCGCGCGCCGGGTCCTTCGGGATGAGTATTTGCGGTTTCCAGCCCGAGATGTCCGCTGTCGAGAACAGTTCTTTCGCTCGATTGAGGTTTTTCGTCCGGGGAATGGCCTGCCACTCCTCGGTCGGGAAGTTCCACTCCTCGGCCAACTTGGGCGGGAGCGGGCTGTACGCGCGCTGACCGGACTGGCCGACAAACTGCGTTACCGCCTCATCCATATTGAGACAGTAGTCGATTGCCTCTCGGACTTTTCGTTGCTCGGTCGGGCCTTCGTTACAGTTGAATCCAACGAAATAGGAGGTGTAACCGGGTTTCGCAGCGACTGAGATACTATCTCTGGTTTCGAGGAAGTTCCAGAGGCGCGATGGAACGGGTTCAAGCATAGTGTTCTGGCCGATGATGAGGCTTGTCATCCGGGTAATCGGCGATTCAACGTGGAGCATCGTGAGCGTCGAAACATCGGGTTTCGGTTCGCCCCAGTAGTCGTCCCATTTCGAGACGGTTGCCTTCGTCTCCGGCGAGAAGGCTTCGAGTTCGAACGGTCCTGCGCCGATGGGGTCCTCACCAAACGCCTTGCCTTTGGCCTCTCGAACCGATTTGGGTACGATGGCCCGCGTGAGCGTGTGCTCGAACGCCGGATACGGGTACTTCAGGTGAAAGCGGAGCGTTCGGTCATCGACGGTCTCGATGCGTTCGATCATCTCGACATCGCCAGCGTTTGCGGTGTCCTCTTCGACCGGGGCCTCGAAGGAGTATCGCACGTCTTCGGGCGTGACAGGTTGGTCGTTCTGGAACCGCGCGTTCGGTTCGAGTGTGCATTCGTACACCGTTCCACCCTTTGTGATACGCGGCTCCCCGGTTGCGATCTGTGGCACGATGGTTGTCCCTTCGCCATAGGAATACAGCCCAGCGAAAATCTTCCCAGCGACCTGTGCCGAACCGATGTTATTCAATTCGACAGGGTCAAGAGTGACAGGTGGGCGAAGCGTAGCGACTCGAATCGTGTTCGTTGAGGACGAACTAGCGATTCCCGCACAACCCGCGAGTGCCGTCGCCCCCGCCGTACCGAGACCAGCAAGCACCTGCCGCCGATCCACGGTTCGTTGCTCCCCGCTCATCGACGGGGCCGACCCCACTGTTGGCAGCGTTTGCCATCACAATCACGTCGTTGCATACTGAACACACCCCGTTATTGACCCTGTAATGGAAGCTTCATGCTTCATGATTCAATGCTTTAAGTACGGTTCGGCACTGTCGCTGCTGAAACAATGTCGTCTTCAGAGAGGGCAGTATCGCCCGAGGACGAGACTAGTGCCCCTTCAGTCCTGAATTGCTAGCTTTATCTTCTTAGAGCGCCTCTACGTAGTATTCAGACCTGTTCTGAAGTACATCATGCCACGAACTCCGAAATACGTCGTCGATCTCTCTGCCGATGAACGAGCCGAACTCCAAGCACTTCTTGCAGCTGGCACGCACAAAACACGCGTTCTCACGCGTGCGCGATGTCTTCTCCACGCCGATGACGGCTTGACTGATGCGGAGGTCAGTCAAGCCGTCGGCTGCCACCCTGGCACGGTTGGACGGATTCGCAAACGCTACACCGAGGATGGCCTCGCGGCGATTCATCGCCGCAAGGCCGACCGTATCTACGAGCGCAAACTCGACGGGAAGGCTGAAGCCCACCTCATCCGCCTCGCTTGCAGCGATCCGCCGGAAGGATACTCTCAATGGTCGCTGCATCTTCTCGCTGACCATCTCGTTGCCCTCAACGAGATCGACGTTGAGTCGATCTCGCACGAAACCGTTCGACAGGTGCTAAAAAACGCGACTGCACCCTCACCGATCCAAAGCCTGGGTGATCAAACCCGGAGCAAACGCTGCGTTTGTCTGTCGAATGGAAGACGTGCTTGACCTCTATCACGAGCCATACGATCCACAGCGGCCTGTCGTCTGCTTTGATGAGAGCAACAAGGCGCTGCACAAGCAGGTCCGCGACCCGCTCCCGGCCCGACCGGGAGCGGTCGCTCGGTACGATTACACCTACGAACGCAACGGCACGCGGAATCTCTTCATGCTGAGCGAACCGCTCGTTGGCTGGCGACACGTCGAAGTCACCGAACGCCGCCGGAAACAAGAGTTCGTCCAGCAGATGCAGGCACTCGTCGACGAGCACTACCCGGATGCGGAGTGCATCCGGGTGGTGCTCGATAACCTCGATACGCACAAAGCCTACGCGTTCTACGAGTTTCTTCCACCAGAGGAGGCTCACCGTCTGCTCTCAAAACTGGAGTTCCACTTCACGCCCAAGCACGGTAGCTGGCTCAACATGGCCGAAATCGAGTTCAGTGCCCTCGCTACTGAGTGCCTCGACCGGCGTATCCCCGACGCAGCGACCCTCCGTGCGGAGGTCGCTGCGTGGGAACGCATCCGAAATGAGGACGACTCGGCTATCGATTGGCAATTTACAACCGATGATGCACGCATCAAACTACGGCAGCTATATCCAACAAATCACGATTGAAGCGGCACTAGAGGCTATTCGGTAAATGGCTCGGTCGGGTGACCAATGAGGAGCGCGTGTTCCACGAGGTTTCGGTACGCGCGGTGGAGGCGCTGGGAGACCGCCTGCGTGCTTACCCCGAGTTCTTTGGCGAGGTCGTCCATCGTCGCACTCTGGGGAATGTCGTAATAGCCGAGGGTGTACGCTACGAGGAGCGCTTCGTGTTGGTGTTCAGTGAGGGCAAACTGGCTCCCTCTGCCCTCGTTCAGGTCAAAGACGTTTTCGAGTGAAAAGGGGATGTCGTTGTCAGTGGCGAAGTCGTGGGTCGAAGACAGTGAATCCCGGTCTGGAAACAGGATGCGGAGATGCCAACCGTCGGCCCGCCCGGACGCACTCAACACAGTACCGTCGTGTTCTAAGAGCGCATGAACGACCGTTTCGACGTTCGCAACCCAGTCCATCCGATACAGTCGTTCCTCAGCGAGGTCCGCGAGCAGTTTGACGTTCTCAACGGTCGTGTCCTCGGTTAGTGCCCCGGAGAGGGCGTCCACGTCGTTCGTCTGTGCCCACACGAGTGGGAGAACGCGGTCGGTATCGTGGGCGACGACGCGAACGGTTTCGAACTCCAAGTTAGGGACCGTTTCGAGCGTCTCCGATAACGCGAATTCCGTGGCCGGAAAACTGATTTCAGCAATCGTACTCATGGCTGGTTTGAAGATATGCGTCCCCTCTTGGTATGTACTTGTCTCATTTCGAGAAATGCGTTTGATTCGAAAAGGACAGGAGAATGAGTTTCGTTCGACCTTCTTTGATTATTACCCAGCATCGTATCTGCTGTGCTGGTCGTCATTCTTCTCGTCATTGAACACGATTGCGTTATCTGTTCAGCAGCAACCAAGTCGAGTTCGAACCGGAACTCGCTCTTCACTCATACCTATGGAATTGGTGGACCGAGGCAGATGTCTATCTATGATTCTCGGGTTCTCGTTCGGTGTCGAACTGTCTCGGCGATACCGGCGTTCGCAGCACAGTTCGGGCATGCGAGTACGTGACCGTTCCCGTTACTAAAAACTCGTTCAAACCGCTCGGAGACGTGTTGGTTACAGTGGTCACATAGAGGCATTCGTATCACTCGGTTGTTCCCGAATCAGTGGGCCGCTGTTGGAACGACTGTGGTGCTTGAAGGGCCGTTTCATGGTGCTTTCTCCGTCCGATAGAGTCACGGACAATACGGAGAGTGTTTGCACTCCCCACGAGACTGTTCGTGGTAGATACACTAAAGCCCCTTTCGTGGTCTCACAAACTGAAAACACCCACCGACTAATTACGGCGATTGGCTGTCTGGTCGGCGGGCGTTTAACGATATGCTGGACAGAGCGAGAGTCGCGTTGATAAACGAGTCTGCGGGTGCGATGTCCTCGGCACGCTGATAGCAGAGCGGATAGCACTTGACAGTCAATATCTTCGGATCAGAGGAGTCCCTGCTCACGGGGGGAGCTATTTCTCTGCTCAAAACTGATTTCGAGTCAGCCGTAGACAGTCTCAGTAGTTCACAAAGCGGGTTAGGTGAACGGGTTGCTTGGTGGATTGATGCAGTCCAGCCAAGCAGCCAACGAACTCACAGAGGAGCAGGTGCTTAACTTCCTCGTCAACACGCTTGACGAGGAAATCGATATCGAGCTCAGCGAGAACGCTGATATCGATTCTGAGGACATCTGGGACGTCCTCGTCGGCGCGACTGCCGACGAGGACTCAGTTAGCCACCTCTGCGAGGTTTCCGAAGAATCGCCACACGGCAACACGATTCTTCACCACCTCCGCACGAAGTTCGAACTCGGAGAGCTCGAACGAGTCGGCAAGACACTCATTCAGCAGGACATCCTCGAACTGCTTCCAGATCAGCCGGTAGAGGTCGTCGCCGACCTCCACCTCCGTCCGTACTACGGCGAGGAGTACGAGTCCGAGGAAGAACTCTACGAATCACTCGCCAAAGATGGAACAACGACGTTCCACGGCTATGCCACGCTCTACGCCCGCGTTCGCAACAAACGCTACACGCTAGCGGTACGCCGTCTCACTGACGGCGACACCGCCAGCTCGATCCTCGCGGAGCTGCTCGGCGTACTCGAAGGCCTTGACCTCGCGGTCAAGGCCGTCTACCTCGACCGCGAATTCTACGATACGTACTGTTTGACGCTACTCTCTGCCCACAACTACGCCTACGTCATGCCGATCGTGAAGTGGGGACAAGCGATCCAGGATGAACTAAGCCGAGGCTGGAGCCGCGTTATCGACCACGATATGCAGGCGAAACTCGACAGTCACTCTTGGACCGTCGAGTTTCCGGTGTTCATCGACTGCACCTACCAGCAAGGAAAGTACGGTGAGAAAGGTGTGGCGCGTCACGGCTACGCCGTGGACGCGCCGTTTATCGAGACACCACGTCAGGCTCGGAAGTACTACAGCCGACGCTTCGGCGTCGAATCGTCCTACCGCCTTTCGGAACGAAGTATCGCAACGACGACAACGCAGAATCCGGCGGTACGGTTCCTCTACGTGTTGATCAGCTTCCTGTTGCAGAACATCTGGCGGTATCTTCACTGGGAGTATGTGGCGTCGCCGCGCCGAGGCGCGCGACGCCTCTGGCCGTGGAGGTTCAAGGAGTTCCTCGGAATGGTGCGGCGAGCAGCGGAAACGACGCTCGCGGTGCGTCGCGCCGTCCCCGCGAACAAGCCACCGGACGACCGCTTCGAACGGTGATTCACCGACCGGGAACGCCCGCTCGGTGAGTGGCGACACTGTCGCGTCGGCGGCGGAACGCCGCCGACTGCAACGGGTTCGATGCCCTCAGTGTCGAACCGTCCTCCTCAGTAGTTGCTCGGTTGCCGATTTCTCCTCCGAATTCACATCTCAGAAGCAGTCAACGGGAGAGCTTTGTGAGGTACTGAGAGTGTATAGGTTTCCGCGATAGCTACTCTCGTCATAATCATTTGAACTGTGCTGCGTACATCAACCACACTGCGCGTTTTCACCCGGTGAAACTTCTGAGGAGGGATTTTTAACTGCCCCCACGTCTGCCTGACTGTGGGACTAAACTCCAGAACGGAACTGAAGTCCATGATGGCAGTCCCTCATCACACTACCAATGGCTAAGAGCACGCACTCAGCGGACACACAACACCCACACCAAGCAGTCGCCGACACGACAACTGCACGGCTCGAACTTCCAGCCGCGGAATTCGCACTTTCCGATCTCTTCGAGCGCGTCCCCAGCGCGCATATCAAGTGTGAACCCGTAGTCGCCAATTCCGGCGACCGCGCCTTAGTGGTGATTCGAACCGATATGCGCGACCACGATACGGTCGAAACCGCTCTCCGTCGGGACTCATCGGTCGGAATGATCGAGTGCCTCAACGAATGCATGGAGGGATGGGTGTATCAGCTGACATGGGCCAATCGCGCACACGAGATCGTTCAGCGAGTCCTTGCTGAGGACGTCACATTATTGAGCGCGCAGGCGCGAGAAGGCCAGTGGCACGTCCGCCTCGTTGCGCCTACTCGGAGCGCGTTCGCCACAGCTTATGAGGCCATCGAGGACCTTGGTTGTACTCCCGAATGCCAAAGCATCTCCACTTTTGATGACAGAAGAATGAATCGCCCGAATTTGACTGACAAGCAACGAGAGGCGCTTGTCGAAGCGTTCGAGGCAGACTATTACAACCTCCCACAGGACGCCATAATGGATGTAGTGGCCGACGAATTCGGTATTACCTATCAAGCGCTCTCCGAGCGCCTTCATCGTGCGTATAGCCGCTTGGTCGAACGAACTCTTTGTCAGCGAGAGAAATGAGAGATAGGGATGGGAGATGACTGAATCGATCTCGAATATCGGACGGTCACGAGTCGGCTGGTGGATAGTCGTTCTCGTACTTGCTGGAGCAGCAATATTTCTTACGTATTCGTTCATTGGTCTCGTAGTGCTCGGAATTTTCGGCTACTATGCTGCCCGTCCCATCTATCGGCATCTTTCTGCCGCTATTGACACGGACGGAATCGCAGCGGGAATAACCCTCTCAGTGCTCATTGTTCCGGTGATTCTGTTAGTATTCTATGCGGGCTTTCAACTCGTCCAACAGGTACAGCAGTTTTTTGGTGCTGGTATTGGCTCCTTTGTCCGGCAATACCTCGGGCTCGGATCGCTCTCGAATCAACAACAACGGGCGTTGACAGCACTATTACAACAACAGTCAGGACAGTTCATCAACAATCCACGACAAGCACTTCGAACCGTATTTCAATTAGGGGTACGAATCGTGAGTGCTATTGTCGGGACGCTATTGATGCTCGCACTGGCACCGTTAACTTAGGCAGGTGTTCCAGACCCAACCGAATTGGCGCAGCCAGTTGTTCGTAGTGACGACGTCGTCACCAGTAAATGAAGCGTAGAACGTGTCGATACGGCGTTTGAGTTCCTGAATCCAGCGTTCGATACGATTTCTCACGCTGTGGCGACGGATGACTCGCGTGACACCAAGCTTGGTGAAGACGGGGCCGTAGCTGGCCCCGTCTGTCACGACGATTGGTGGCGCTCTCCCGTACAACGCGGCGAGTTCCGTCAGGAACCGCCGCGTTGTGAGCGTGTTGCGCGACGGAGCAACCGCCGCGTGTAACAGGTTCCGCGTTTCTGGATCGACCGCCGCAAACAACGTGAACTCCTCACCGTGCTGTTTGATCACAGTCTCGTCCATCAAAACGACTGCCGGCAGGTCGGCGGCTGGCCGCCGACCCGCCTCCGTGAGTCGCTGGCCGAACTTCTGAATCCACGTCCAAACCGCGACATGGGACCGTTCGATGCCGATCCAGCCCAGCACGCGCTCGACCTTGCGAAGACTCACACCGCAGTCATAGAGCAGGATCGCCAGCTCGACGAACTGGCGATCCGTCCGTTCACGCTCGAAAAACTCAATCTCATCCAGCACTTCATTCAGTTCGGGAAGGGTTGTGTTCATTACCTCGGAGAGGAGGTCACCCTTCCCATCTCTTTCGCTAAGTTAACGGTGCCTCGCACTTGGGGTAGCGCTTTCGTACTTTCTATTGAAACACGACGATGCCATCGCTGCTGGTCTCGAAGAGCTGCTCGGTGGACAAGAGAGTACCGCCTACGCCTATGCGACCGCTGTCGACGAGGATCTCGAATCGGTGTTTTTCGGTAATCTATTGTTCGTGATCTGTATGGCAATCATCGCGGCATTCACCTATTGGACGACGAATATGCTTGCGCCACAGGATCTCCACGTCCCGATGATTCTAGTATTAGCGTTTCTGACGGGCGTCGCTAGCCTCATTCCTATCGTTGTCGGGAAGGTCATCTATCTTCCAGTAGTGGCCTACCTCGGTTTTCAAGCAGTACGCACGGGTGGCGTCGCACTTGCATACGTTGCCGGGATACTCGTGGTCTACTTTCTCATACTCGATATTCTTCCTCAGACGTTCCTCCAACCAATTCCCGATTCGAGTATTTAAATCGCTCTCTAAGATTAGATTGTTAGCGAGTTTGTTCATAACGATTAGCTAGCAGAGCAGAGAGTTCACCGGCAATTCGATCTCCAGCACTCGATCACAACCAGCAAACGTGACAGAATACACAGCGATTGTGGGACGAAGAAGAGTGCCGCCGCTATCAGCGGCGGCGCTCGTTTGGGGAGAACTCGCGGTTAGCCGATCTCACCCCGCGGCTTGTCCCAGAAGTTACGAATGATTTTGATCGTATCCACAACCGTTCCGCGGATTCGGTACGTTCGATGATAGTAATCAGCTAATACATACGCGATCAACGCACAGAACAGCTCGACCAGTGCTCCGTTCAGGGTTTTGCTATGGAACTCTTGGACATTAAAATACTGTTTGAGTTTGCGAAACATAATTTCGAGGAGCCACCGCACCGCGTAAATTACCGCTACATCGAGTGGATCGTAGGATTCTGGCCCCAGTGTCGTAAGATATCTATTGACCTTCTCGCCTCCATCCGCGTCACCGTCAGCGATTCTGACGGTGACGTGCCGAAACTCCTCTCCAGTCGAAGACAATTCAATCAGTTCGTCGGTAACGTGAGTGACATCTCCATCTTCGGTCGTCTCGAATTCCTTCTCACACAGCGTTTCCGTGACCGTGTACCGAGCGTTCTTCTTCAGTGGAATCACAAAATCGATGTTCCAGCGTTTCAAGCTGCAAAACCGGTCGTAATCCACGTATCCCATGTCGAAGACAGCGATAAGATCGTCGAGGTCCTCGTGGACCTCGACTTGATCAAGCAGATCCTCGAAACAGTTGGTTTCGTGCGTGTTCGGGTCAGTGACGACAGTTCCGATAGGATGTGAACTGGCAGGACTCAACCGCGCAGCGGTATGGAGTCTGAGACCGCCGTATTCAGGACGTAGCTCGTGGAGATCACCGTCGATCTCCACGAGCATGGTGGTCCGTATTGGGAGATTCGTCTTATCGAATCCAACGATCCAGCGGTCACAGACATCTTCTAATTGGAGGCGCACATCGCCGGCAGCGTGGTAGAACTGTGGAAGTTGGAGGATAGCGTTCGCCAGATCGGCGAACGCTTCCCACGGTCGACGGTTGGTGAGCCGGGAGAAATGACCTTGGCTGATTGGTTCGAGGCCGTCACGAACGTCGGTTTGTTGGTCGAGATCATCGAGGGTTTTCGGATCATGAATCCCCAAGAAAGCGCCTATCTTGGCGTATTCTTCGAAGTCGATGCGGTTAGAGTGGATACCAACACGGTGTTCATTGGCGATTGCCTCGCTGTCGACTTCGTCGAGCAGCTCGGTGAATCCATCGACGACACGATCAGGTGAGGTTTCCATATCACCAGCAAGAACGGTCAGCAAGCGGATGAGAGATGAGGTTTAAATACTCGAATCGGGAATTAAACGGCTCATTCTGTGGAAGACTAAGAAACCACACTACTCATATATACCGATAACCGATGATTTCTCTCCTATTCAAGGGGGAGAGCTACGGCTCACCAACTGCGGCACACTGGAAGAGGGCGGTGTTTATGCGCTTTCAAGCACACAGATACGCATGGAGATTCGCCCGCTTGAGTCAGCAGATATCGAGTCGGTACGACGAATCGCTCGCGAGTCGTTAGCGGCGTCATATTCCGTCCTTCGTGATGAGACAATCGAGACGGCTATCGAGGAGTGGTATGCGGCGGATATGTTCGACGACTATCTCGATAGTGACGAAATGGTGTTCCTTGTCGCAGCCGACGAGGGCACTGTCGTCGGTTTTTCCCAGAGCCACATTCTCGAAACAGTCGACAAAGGACGGATCCTGTGGCTACACGTCGATCCCGAGCATCGGGGACGAGGCATTGCCACTGACCTCTTCAGTGCGACACGAGAACTGCTCACAGAGCGTGGAACCGAGCGTATTACAGGGTTGGTCTTGGCTGAGAACGAGGAGGGCAACCAGTTCTATACGACTCACGGATTCGAAAAGCTCTACGACCGGACGATAACTATCGCTGACAAAGCCCACGTCGAGAACGTATACGGTGAAGAAGGGACCGAACTCAGCGAGTTAGAACCGCGGACCACGACCGATGACGAGCAGATATACGTCGATTTCGCCGAGAGTTCTCGGGGATCGGACGGAGCGTTCCACCCATCGTATCTGGACCAAGACCGCAATCAGCTATACGGCTGGTTCTGTTCGAACTGTGAAACAACGAACAACGCCATGGATTCGATGGGACACATCGAGTGCAACCAGTGTGGTAATCTCCGCAAGGCGACCCGCTGGGACGCTGCGTACCTGTAATCCATCACTGAGACAGTTCAGTATTACACGCGGTGTTTCGTCGTCGAGCGTCGCACACCCTCGTGGTCGGATACAGATGGATGAAATATGAACTACATTGGAGATTAAAGTGAGAGTATCGATGAGCGACCACAGTGTTATCCTAATCGCTCTCCTATATCACAGGATGGCAGACAACAAAAAGGGTCGAGACGAGCAAGCGGATGACGAAGAGCGACGCCAGCGAGAGCGGGAACTTGAGGAGGCGCGTGACCGTGCCGACGAAACCGAACCGCCACACGACGAACCCGGCGAGAAGCTCGGCGACCTTGATGAGGCTCTCGAAAATCACGACTATCCGACGACAACGGACGAATTGATTGCGGCCTATGGCGACCGTGAGGTCGAATCACAGGCCGGCTCGCAATCCATCGATGAACTGCTTGTCCCAATCGACGACGAAACGTACGATTCCGCCGATGAAGTTCGAAATCGCATACAGAGACTGCTAGATCGCAGATGAGTAAGCCTCAACCAACCAGCGTCGTCTCTTTATTCGAAATACAATTCTCTGATACGTATTCTCTATAGTGAGTACGATGAGGCGTACCAGCAAAATAAGGGTTCGTCGGCGCACCAACGACAATTCCCATCGTCAAACAAGGAGGCGAGTTGAGGACGGTTGAATTGGTGGAACGAGCTGGGAAATTCAGCAGCAACTCTTATTCCCGGGTATGCTGTACTGTTTCGAATGGAGGATGTCTTCGTCGGGAGTCTCATGTCTTCACCGGTGCATACCGTGGGTGTCGACGCTTCACTACGGGAGGCTGGGGGACTGATGCTCGAACACGGTATCGGCTCGGTCATCGTCAGTGACGACAACAATCGTCTCGAAGGAATCCTCACCGCCACTGATTTCGTCCGCGCCATCGCAGAGGGTGAAGGTGAGCCAGACACGACCGTTGCCGTATCCATGAGTACAGACATCACGACGACCACCGCGAACGAATCGATTCGTACCATTGCGGACATGATGATCGAGAACGGCTTCCATCATGTTCCGGTCGTTGACGATACTGAAAGAGTGGTCGGCGTCATCACGACAACTGACCTGACAGCATATCTCTCGAACATACAGGACCCCAGCCCATCCTAGGTGTCGAGTAGATCGTCGCTATATCCCGAGTGACTTGCTAATGACCTCCTATAACAGCAGTAGTACGAAAGCAGCTTGACGCACGGAATCGAGATTGGTGCTTACGGCGCAACCGTTACTGATACGAGGACTTTTCCCTCAAAGCCTTTTCCGCTCCTTATGTCCTTATTTGCGCTCCCTCTGGTGGTTCAGGGTTCGGCTTCGACTGCAGTAACGGTGGATATGCTCGTCGTCTTCGCTCTCATTGTTCTCGCGCTCATTCTGTTCGCGACCGAAGTAGTTCCGATTGACGTCACTGCCATTTTGGTGATGGTACTGCTGATGGTTCTCGGTCCGTGGACGCAGATCTCACCGCGCGAGGGTATCTCGGGCTTTGCCAGTCCCGCCACTATCACTGTGCTGGCGATGCTTATTTTGAGTACAGGGATTAGCCGAACCGGAATCGTGCAGCTACTTGGCCGGAAGATGACCGAGTTCGCCGGGAGCGATCAACGAAAGCAACTTGCCGCAACGATTGGTGTCACCGGACCGGCGTCGGGATTCATCAACAATACGCCAGTCGTCGCAATTCTGGTACCGATCATCACCGATCTCGCACACAACGGCAAGACATCACCGTCGAAACTCCTCATCCCGCTCTCGTTCGCCTCGATGCTCGGCGGAATGTTGACCCTCATTGGAACGTCGACGAACATCCTTGCGAGTGAGATTACGGCTCAGCTCGGACAGGATTCACCCGGACTCGGGCTGCACGCGTTCTCGATGTTCGAGTTTACCCAACTCGGCGTCATCGTCTTCGCAGTCGGTGGGATCTATCTCATGACGATAGGCGTTCGATTACTTCCTGAACGGATTCCAGCCGAAGAGGACCTCGTCGAGGAGTACGCTCTCCAGGAGTACCTCACAGATGTCGCTGTGCCAGCGAATTCACCGCTCGTCGGCCAGACAGTCCAGGATGCACTCGGTAACGACGAGCTTGGTATCGACGTTCTGCAACTGATTCGGGACGGTAACCAGTTCGACGCGCCTCTTGCTCGAAAGGAAATTCGTCCCGAGGACACGCTTCGGCTGCATACGAATCGGGAGACGCTCCAAGAGATCAGGAACACAGAAAAATTGACACTCGTCGGCAGTCCTCGGACCGGAAACGACCTCTATCCAGAAGAGGCGGAACCGGTACTCGTTGAGGTCGTCATCCCGTGGGGCTCGGAACTCGTCGGGGAAACGCTCGCTACGTCGACGTTCCGGCAGCGCTACGACGCGAACGTACTCGCCTTTCGAACTCGTGGCCAGGTCGTTCGTGATCGGTTCAAAGACGTCCAAATTCGCGTGGGCGACATGCTTTTGATCCAAGCGCCGCCGGAGAGCCTCGAACGACTCGTCCACAATCAGGATTTCATCGTCGCTCACGAATTCGACGAGGTGAGCTACCGGACCGAGAAGATTCCCTTCGCAGTCGGGATTATCGTCGGGGTGGTTGCACTCCCAGCGTTGAACGTACTCCCGATTCTCGTCTCTTCGTTGGCTGGAGTAGTGGCGATGGTCTTCACGGGAGTACTCAACCCGAACGAACTCTACGATTCCGTCGAGTGGAACGTGATTTTCCTATTAGCGGGCGTCATTCCGTTGGGAATCGCGCTTCAACAGACTGGAGCGGCCACCCTACTCGGAAACCTAGTTGCTTCGACGGCAACGTTCCTCCCCGCGATTGGCGTCCTCTGGGTGTTCTATCTGGCGACCGGGGTGCTGACGAGCGTTATTAGTAACAATGCGAGCGTCGTATTGATGATTCCAGTGGCTGCTAGCGCCGCCCAATCGATCGGTGCGAACGCATTCGCATTCGTCCTCGCAGTGACGTTCGCGGCTTCGACCGCATTCATGACGCCTGTTGGATATCAGACGAACCTGTTCGTCTATGGACCAGGAGGGTACAAATTCTCCGATTTCCTCCGTATCGGTGCCCCGTTACAGTTGCTCCTGTCGGTCGTCACCGTCCTTGGCGTTGCGTTCTTCTGGGGAGTCCAGGCGTAACTGAGGCTTTTCGGTGAAGTCCGGTCCTTGAGCATACGGTGACAACCCCCTGGTCGTAAGCTCTCTGCTCTGTATGCAAGTCTGATTCAATGCTCAAGCAGACTGCTAGCCGGGTCTGAAAAATACACACTCACAATTATCGGCTCACGGCGACAGAGCGTTTCTTAGGCGCGAACGACGTTCGTCGCGCGGGGGGCCCTTCGGAGCCTGTTCAATGTCGAATTCGATTTCCGAGTCTTCTTCGAGGTCATCGCCGTTGGGAAAAACGGCGTCACTCTCGCACGCAAGGACCGAGAGTACTACATTCCACACTCGATTTTCGCTCGATGGTATACGTCTCCGCAAACCGAACGAACCGACGACCTTCCCACTACCTCATCCGAGTAGACCTCAAACCGTGATATCTACTGTGATTATGCGGGTTGCGTGTCGAGAATCCCGATTGGATTCGGTCATCTCCCATTGAACTGAATCTCATCTTCATCATCGTGCGACACCGCCCATCAGTCGCCCGAGACACACGGCGGCTCTATCTGGCCATGCGGTCGCCGGCTCTGTTGATGGCTGTTGTTGGCATCGGCGATTAGTACGGCGCTGGGTACGATATTTAGTACTAATGAGGGTGTCATAGAACGGTTGGCATGGTTTTCGGCTATCGGTCGAGAGGCCTGCTACCGCTGTATCTGAATAGCAGCAATATTGGCTGCTTATCAAACACCGTTTCTCGGGCTGCTACTGAGGTGTGGGAAGAGTTCTATGACACCCTCACTAATGGGAGTGTATCAGAAAGGGGGGTTTCTGATACACCACAACCCTCTCGATAATCCAGCACGTCGCAAAACAACCCTGTCCGGTATGTCGGCGACCCAATGCAATCGGTATAGCGAGATGCGATTCATTGCGACATTCGTTCTCTTGCCGGTCGGTGTTGGTTTTTATGCCAACAGGTTTATGGTGTTGGCGTTAAAACCAACGGGTGAGGATGGCCCTAACGCCAACCGACCTCGACGGCTACGCTCGAACCGACGTGTACGAGGACGAGACTCTCGTTCGCGTGTCGGTTCGTCAGACCACGGATGCCGCGTATCCCTCGGGATGGCGATACACGCTTCACTATGGCGCGTTGGTGGCCGACCCACCCGAGACGCTGGCCGACGGAACCATTCGCCGCTACGACAATGCCCACGAGGATACCAGAGGCCACGACCTTCACGTTGCGCCCGATTCCGACCCACAGACCATCCAGTTTCCGGGGATGGTTGACCTGTACGAGCGGTTCTGGTCGGAAATCCCAAAGCCGAGGTTCGGTCCATCCGACAATGGAGGTTCATCATCACCATGACTGATTCCACCCACGCTGACGACCGCGAGAACGTGCTGTTGATTACTGTCCGTGAGGGCGACGAGAATCTGTACGAGGAGGGACGCGAGGCAATTGAGACGCTTGAACGTGGCGAGCCAGTTGAGAACCCCGACAGCGTGACGTTTCCCAATGAGACGATGCTTGCACGGACGTTCACCGAGCGGACGCTTCGGCTGTTGCGGGTCATCACCGACGCCGACCCGGCAAGTATCCGTGAGACCGCCCGCCTCGTTGAGCGCGACGTGAAGAACGTCCACGAGGAACTGGCCCGCCTCGAAACGATGGGCGTCATCTCCTTCGCGGAAGAAGACCAGTCGAAACGGCCGGTCTTTCCCTACGACGAACTCGTCATCACCGTGCCATTCGGCCACTCCGACACCGACTCCGATGATGCGGTTACAGCCGCACCGTGACGAGAGCACCCGATTGATACTCCGAGCAACCCTTTCGGCTATAACAAAAAGGCCTTTTGGCTATACCCAAATCCATGACCGACGACTTCCCTCACCCCAACGACGCGGAGGACCGTTCGGACGACCACCAGCAGGCAATCGAAGCCTGCCAGCACGCCACTGACGCGCTCGCAAACGGCGATCTTTCCCGTGGCCGGTCATTGCT
>DASSKS010000035.1:0-4173 GCA_035690245.1 Halococcus sp.
TGGAGTGAGCGCATGAAGTGTGAGGCGGTCGTGCTCGACATCGACGGGGTGCTCGTGGATGTCACAGCGTCGTATCGACGGGCCATCGTCGAATCGCTCGAAACGGTCTATGGCGAGTCAATCGAGAACGAGGACATTCAATCGTTCAAGGATGCTGGTGGATTCAACGACGACTGGGAACTCACCGACGCGGCAGCCCTCTACCTTCTCGCTCGGCGCGAGGGACTCACACTCCCCCTCGAAGCGTTCACCGACCAAATCGCGGCAACGGGTGGCGGTCTCGGTGCTGCCGAAACGGTGGTCGCAGACACCCTCGACCCGGACCAACGCGAGCGCGTGCTCGCGGCGTGGGACCGAAATCGACTACGTGATGTCTTCCAACAGTTGTATCTCGGAGCCGAGTTATACCGCGATATCGAAGGCGGCGACCCGGACCCCGATATCGCAGGAGCGGGATTCATCAACGACGAATCGGTGTTCTGTGAGTCGGCGACACTCGACTTTCTGACCGCAAATTTCCGGGTGGGAATTCTCACCGGACGGCCAGCCACCGAAGCCGACATCGCCCTCTCCCGAATCGGTCTCGACGTGCCCGCCGAACACCGATTTACGATGGATAGTGCAGTCCCCGGAAAACCCGACCCGGCGGCGCTCGTAGCACTCGCCGAAGAATTCGAGGTTTCGACGCTCGTGTTTGTCGGCGATACCCTCGATGACGTTCGGACGGTGCGAAACGCCGCCGAGGCGGACCCCGGACGCGAGTATCGCGGAGTGGGGGTGCTCACTGGCGGACTCTCTGGAGAGGAGGGACGCGAGAAGTTCGAGCGCGCCGGTGCGGATGCGGTGCTAAAGAGCGTGAACGAACTGCCCGATGTGCTGGCGTTCGAGTAGCCGAAATCACGAACGCTTATTCGGCGTTCGTCCGAGAATCGAGTATGCGAATCGCACTCTGTGGCGGCACGGGCGACCTCGGTGCCGGTCTCGCCCTCCGATGGACGCGCGACTCGAATCACGAAGTCGTCATCGGCTCGCGCGACCCCGAAAAAGCACGCGAGCACGCAAATTCCTACGAATCCGAACTCAGTAGTAGAAATATCGAGGGAAAAATCAACGGCTTCGAGAACCCGATGGCCGCAGACCGCGCCGACATCGTGGTGCTCTGTGTTCCTGCCTACCACCTCGCAGACACCATCGAGTCGATTGCGGAAAACCTCGACGACACGATTTTAGTAACCCCTGCAGTCGGAATGCAGCGCGAAGACGGCGTGCTGTCGTACAACCCGCCGAGTGCCGGGAGCGTGAGCGCGCTCGTCGCCGACGCCGCACCCGATGGCGTTCCAGTCGTGGGGGCGTTTCATTCGCTCGCGGCGGGCCGACTCGCAGACCTCGATGCGTCGTTCGAATGGGACGTGCCCGTGGTCGGTGACGACACAGAGACCAAAGCCATTGTGGGCAATCTCGCGGACGAAATCGAGGGAATCCGCGCACTCGATGCCGGGCCGCTCGCCGCCGCACCCGGCGTCGAGAGCCTCACGCCGCTGCTCATCACCGTCGCGTCCGCAAACGACGATCTTTCGGACCTCGGCGTACGGTTCAACTAACGAACCACCACCTTTTGCTTCGGTCGCTCGCTCCCTTGCAAAATCTGGACCAAAAGCCTCCTCCCTCCCGTTGGTCGGTCGTCGGCCCGCTCACTCGCGTTGCTCGCTCGCGGTACAATCACTAGTGACTACCGCCACCGCAAACCGCACAGCACCGCAGAAGCCCTCACTCGCTCCGCTCGTTCGCCCTTCATCCGCCAGGAACCGCAACCGCTACCGCACTGTGCTCGCGCGCTCGGCTGCGCCGAGACGCGCTCACAGCCACCAGTTCAATTACCGTTTGCCGTTTCAGTCGGTTGTCTCGACCGTCGGAAACAGTTCATCGAGGTTTGGTTCGGAGTCGAGAAGTCGATAACGCGCATCCGTTCGCTCGACAATCCCGTGGGCGGCGAGGTGGTCCAGATGGGCATACGCCTCGCCCGGACCGTGGAGGATATGGATATTCGAGAGGTCGCCAAAGAGGTGTGCGCTCACCGTCCACGCATCCGCTGGGCCGTGCTCACGGAGGACGGCCACGACGTTTTCGGTGCGCTCGCGGTGATGGACGATAATCTCGCGTGCGCGCCCCGCCGGGTCAGCAATCGGGTCGCGGTGGCCGGGCCACGCGCGGACGAACCCCTCACCGATGATTCGTTCGAGCGTCCGAAGGTACTGCGCAAGTGGCTGCTCGACGCGCACATCCGCCCCACCGACGTTCGGCGTGTAGTGGGGAAGCAACGCATCGCCGCTCAATAGTTCCGTTCCTTCCTCGCCCTCGAAGACGAATCCCGAAAGGCCGGCGGCGTGGCCCGGCAGATGGAGCGCTTCGAGAACGCCCTCCGCAGTCGAAAATCGCTCGCCATCTTCGAACGGTTCGATGGTCGGCGTCTCGGCGAATCCGCTGTTCCGTTCGATAATTGCCAGTAGCTCCTCACGCGCCCGGTCGGGCGTTCCCCACTCACTGAGCAGCGCGCGCTGGCGTTCGAGCATCCCCTCCCATGCTTCCGGTTCGCGCGCGATAATCGGCGCATCGGCAGTGTGGGCACGAACCGTTGCGCCACCTGCCTGTTGAATCGCCCCTGCAAGCCCGGCGTGGTCCTCGTGCCAGTGGGTGAGGAGAATTTCATCGATATCCGCAAACTCCACTCCGAGCGAAGAAAGCCCCTCGCTCAACTGCTCTCTGGTTTCGGGCGTGGCGATGCCCGTATCGACCAGCGTTACCGTATTCGAGTCCGCACCGAACACATAGGCGTTGTTCAACCCCTCGAAGACGGTGTTTTCGAGTCGAATCCGATTCATGCGCTGCCCACGATGACTGCGCCTTTCATCCCCAGATGTCGGTGGGGTTCACAGTAGTAGAGATGTGTGCCGGACTGGTCGAGCGTCTTTTTGTAGGTGATATCACTGCCCACCTGTGGCTGTCCGCTGTCGAACGCCCCGTCCTTGGCGACGACGTTGTGGGCACCACCCTTGCCGGTCCACGCCCATTGAACCGTCGTGCCCGGCGAGACCCGCACTGCCGCCGGGCCGAACGCAAGGCTGGAATCACCCGCGCCGACGGCGATTTTCACGGTCTTCTTCCCGGTCATGTCCGCAATCGAGCCGTCGTAGTTGTTCGCGTCCGCGAGCCACGTATCGATGTCCGCGCTCGATTCCTCACCCGTTTCGCTGCTCGGAGAGCCTCCTGTCCCGGACTCGGTTCCACCGTGAGAACCACTCGTCGAACTACCGCCGCCGGAACTCCCTCCACTTGAACCGGTTCCACCGGAGCCGCCTCCCCCAGAGCCGCTTCCACCGGAACCGCTTTGGCTGCTGCTACAGCCAGCGAGTACGGAAGCACCCAGAGCGCCAGCGACACCCCGAAGAACGGTCCGTCTGTCGAATGTGTTGGGTTCCATTAGTCGGTGACGATTCGCCGGTACGACCCAAAAGGTCGCCGATTCGTCTATCCCGTGTGCCGTGGTCACAGTGGGCCAGAGGTGTTCGAATCGACTCGTTCCATCGAAGATACCGCCATTTATTCGCGTTGGCCACCAAAATCCGATTAATGACGCGCGCGTCGGATACCACACGGGCAGGAAATTCCCACCGCGCAAGCGAGAACCGCCGCATCATCATGAATCCAGTGAGCGGGGCGGGCGACCACGCTCCCACAGTCAATCGACTCGCCGAAAAACGGGGCTACTCCGTGGTCGAAACCGAATCGGCGGGCGATGCGGTCTCACTCGCCGAAGCCGCCGCCGACGATGGTGTCACGCTGCTCGCGGCGTGTGGCGGCGACGGCACCGTCCAGGAGGTCATTCGGGGACTCATCGAGGCCGACGCACTCGAACAGGTGCGTTTCGGGGTTCTTCCCGCCGGAACGGCGAACATCTTCGCGGGCGACATCGGGATTCGTGACATCGAACACGGCTTCTCGGTGCTCGAAACCGGCGACATTCGAGAAATCGACATCGGCTTCGCAGACGAAATCCCCTTCATCAAGTCCTGTATCGCCGGTCTCACCGCCGACACGAGCGCGGCAACCACCTCCGACATGAAAGCGCGCTTCGGCCCGCTCGCGTTCGTCATCACGGGCGTCCAGCAGGCGCGG
>DASSKS010000036.1:0-2239 GCA_035690245.1 Halococcus sp.
CGAGCGAACCGTCGCGGGGAGTACGCAAGGCAGCGGGCTGTATCGGTCCGCCCGTCCCGAACTTAGAGTGCAAACTCACAGATATCGAAACCCGCGAAACGCTCGTCGCGCCCGATGATTTGACGCCCTTTGCAAACCCGGACATCGATTTCGAGAACCAAGACCGCGTCACCGGCGAAATCGCGGTTCGTGGCCCGCAGGTGTTCGAAGGCTACTACGAACGTCCCGAAAAAACCGACGAAGTATTCGACGACGAGGGCTGGTTTTATACGGGAGACATCGCGCACGTCGATGCAGATGGCTACTTCTGGATGATAGACCGCGCGGACGATATGCTGCTCGTCGGCGGCGAGAACGTCTATCCCGCAGAGGTCGAGGACGCCCTGTATTCCCATCCAGACGTGGCAGAAGCCGCTGTTGTGGCCGCAGACCACGACGTAAAAGGGCAGGCTCCGGTCGCGTTCGTCGTCACGGAGGAGGATGCAGACCTCACCGAAGACGACCTCCGCGGATTCGCGCTCTCGCACGTCGCCACCTACGCCCACCCTCGGCGGGTGTTTTTCGTGGACGAACTCCCGCGGAGTGCGACCCAGAAGGTCCAGCGATACAAACTCGAAACGGATGCAGCAAAACGCCTCGGCGCACCCCTCCAATCGACGGGTGAAGAACTCTAAGACGGATACGGACACGACTTGCTCGCAGTAACTCGTTTCGTGTGTTTGGCTAGGATTCACGACCTACTTGTTGCTGATCGCTTCTTCGAGAACGCACTCGATGAACATACCTTTTTGCTCAGTGTAGGCATCCCGGTCGTTTGGATGCTCATCAGCCAACTCTTGTTTCAATGATTCGTATTCTGCCGCAATGTCGGAGTTCGCCTGTAGGTAATCCCGGAACGCGAGTTTCTCCACATAGAACTCACTACCCCATTCGGTGAGCGAGAGGTAGTGGGTACGGTTCGTTCGCGGTCCCTTGGCGAAGAAGAGTCGGCCGCGTACGTCGCCGTTCGGTCTGTATTCATACCCGTGTTCTTCGAGTACTGGGACGAGCGTCGCGCGGGCTTCGTCTAGGTCGTCAACGACGGCCAGTAAGTCGATAATCGGCTTCGCGGCGAGACCCTCGACAGCTGTGCTCCCGATGTGCTCGTACCCGTGGAGTCGGTTGCCGGCGATGGATTCCAGTCGCTTGACTTCTTCCTCATAGTGCTGTTTCCACTCCGGCTGGTAGGGACTAAGTGTGACCGTCCCACGCTCTAGACCAACCATGTGGCGCACAGTGCAGGTGTAAACATAAACCACCTGCTGTATCTGCCCCTCCGATAACTGGCACAATCGTTATCACAGTTCGTAGCACAGTCGAGTCATGGCAGTCGTCGAGACGGATATGCACGAGATGATTCGGGACGCGACCGGAGACATCGCCGCCGAATACGATTCGACTTACTGGCGCGAACACGTCGACGACAAGCAATTCCCCGAAGAATACTGGCAGGACCTCGCGGACAACGGCTGGCTCGGTGTGGCTATCCCCGAAGCCTATGGAGGCGAGGGAATGGGAATGCTCGAAATGGCCATCGTCATCGAGGAACTCTCGCGCGGCGGCGGACAGGGCGGCATCATCTTCGTCCTTACTCCTGTGTTTGGGGGAATCGGTATCGAACGCCACGGCACCGAAGCCCAAAAGGAAAAATACCTGCCGAAAATCGCAGGTGGCGAGATGCGCTTTTGCATGGGACTCACCGAACCGCGCGCGGGAACGAACACGCTCAACATCGACACCCGTGCCGAACGCGATGGCGAGGAGTTCGTGCTCGATGGCCAGAAGACGTTCATCAGCGGCGTCGAGAACGCAGACGAGATGCTATTGATTGCCCGAACTTCCGAATTCGACCGCTCGAATCCCACACATGGAGTCTCGCTGTTTTTGATTTCTGACCCCGCCAATCGGGATGCCATCTCGCTCACCGAACTCGACACCACAGTACCGTGGTTCGAACGCCAGTATCAAGTCGATATCGACGGGCTACGGGTCCACGAAGACCGTATTCTCGGTGCGGAGGACGGCGGCCTGTACCTCCTTTTCGACACCCTGAATACAGAACGCATCGGCGGCGCGGCGAGCGCGCTTGGGGGTGGGCTTCGCGCCATCGACCTCGCAGTCGAGTACGCCAAAGATAGGGACGTCTTCGGCCAGCCAATCGGCTCACATCAGGCCATTCAGCACCCGTTGGCGGAGTCGT
>DASSKS010000037.1:0-3953 GCA_035690245.1 Halococcus sp.
CGGAGCCAACCATCGGAGGCCATGAGCATATAATGGAGGGGGCTGAATGGGGAGACAGAGGCAAACGGGAGTGGCTAAAGTATATGTCGTCTGATAGTACTGCGACGGACGAGCGAATCACGCCAGCGGTCGGCGACGGCGAGTTGATCGTCGTCTCGAATCGCCAGCCGTACACGCATAGCTACGAACAGGAAGACGGCGAGCGTACCATCACCGTCAATCGTCCGGCAGGCGGACTCACGGCGGGTCTCGACCCCGTGATGCAGGAGACGGATGGGACGTGGATAGCGTGGGGCGACGGCGATGCCGACCGTGAAGTCACCAACGAAAACGGCGAGGTTCGGATGCCACCCGAGGAGGAAGCCTACACGCTGAAACGCCTCTGGCTCACTGATGAAGAAGTCGAGGGCTATTATTATGGCTACTCGAATCGGGTGCTCTGGCCGCTCTGTCACGGTGGAACAATGAAGGCAGAATACGTCGAGCGCTACTGGCAGCGCTACCAACAGGTCAACGAAACCTTCGCCGATGCGGTCGTCGAAACCGCAGACGAGGATTCGCTGATATGGTTTCAGGATTATCACTTCGCGCTCGCGCCACAGCAGGTCCGCGAGGCAATCCCCGAGAGCGCGTTCCTCACGCATTTCTGGCACATCACGTGGCCCGGGTGGGACATCTTCCGGGCGTGTCCACAGCACAAAGAGCTACTGAGAGGGCTGCTCGGCAACGACTTGCTGGGATTTCACGTCGAGCGCTACTGTGACAACTTCATCGACTGTGTGGACGAGGCGCTTGAGGATGCCTTCATTGACCCCGACGGCAAGCGCGTCAACTACGACGGCCACACCACAGTTCTCAGAGCGTTCCCGATGGGCATCGACGCCGAATCCATACGCGAGGGGAGCGAGTCCGTGGACGAATCGTTCTGGGACGATTTCCGGGCCACGCGCGGCATCGGTTCGGATACTGCCGTGGTCGTCGGCGTTGACCGCCTCGATTACACCAAAGGAATCGTCGAACGACTCGATGCGCTCTCCCGCCTCTGGGAGACCCATCCCGAACGCCGCGGCGAGGTGTGTTACGTCCAAAAAGCAAACGAGAGTCGGTCGTTGATTCCCGACTATCAAGACCTCCAGACCGAGGTACGAGAATCAATCGAGCGCATCAATGACCGCTTCGGTACTGAGGACTGGCAACCCGTCATCTACATCAACGAGTTCATCCCCCAAGAAGACCTCTGTGGCCTGTATCGCTTCTCGGATGTAATGCTTGTGAGTGCGGTTCGAGACGGGATGAATCTCGTGGCCAAGGAGTACGTCGCCGCTCAAGTCGAGAATGACGGCGTGCTCGTGCTGTCTGACCAAGCTGGCGCACACGAAGAACTCGGCGAACAGGCACTCACTATCAATCCCTACGACACCGATGCGTTTGCGGACACCATCGAAACCGCGCTGTCGATGGACGAAGGAGAACGCGCAGAGCGGATGGCCGCCATGCGCGAGCAGGTCGAATCACACGACCTCTATGCATGGATGGACAGCGTCTTCGAAACCACCACCGAACTCAGGGAAAAACGCGCCCGCGATGACGACTGATCCAACGAACCCGCCACCGGCGCTGCTCGATGACGACCACCTCTCAGACGTGGCCGACCGACTGGCCACAATCGACGGATTGCTGTTCTGTACGGACTTCGATGGCACGCTCGCAGCGATTGCAGAAGACCCCGACGCGCCGGAACTCACGCCCGCAAACCGCGACGCACTCGAAACACTGCGCGACCACGACCGGGTTCGCGTGGCCGTCATCAGTGGCCGCGAACTCGCAGACCTCCGCCCGCGGGTCGGTATCGACGGAATCGACTACGCCGGCAATCACGGTCTCGAAATCCATCGGGATGCGGAGACGACCGTTCATCCAGTGGCAGAAAAGCGAAGAAAAGAACTCGAAGCAATCGTCGCGGAGATCGAAGACCGTCTCGCGGACACCGACTGCTTCGTGGAGGACAAATCAGTGAGCGCGACGGTTCATTATCGGGCAGCCCCCGAACTCGAAGACGAAGTCCACGAAATCGTCGAATCCGCCGTCGAACGGGTGGCCCCCAGCGGGTTCGAGCTATCAGTAGGCAAGGAAATTGTCGAACTCACGCCGGCAATCGCGTGGGATAAGGGCCGGGCGCTCTCGTTGCTTGCAGCGGAGTATGAAGGATGGCTTTCGATGTACATCGGCGACGATACGACCGACGAGGCGGCCTTTCGAGCGCTCGGTGAGGATGGAATCGCCGTTCACGTGGGTTCCGGCGAGGAGACGGTGGCGGACTATCGAATCGAGAATCCAGCAACCGTCGAGCGCTTTCTCGACTGGCTTTCCCATACTGGTCTCGACGCACTCGATGCAGCCGAAGAACCGAACGAATCAGAATAACGGAAATCGGTCGTATACTGAAGATTGCCGGCACGGGCCGTCCGAGTGCTTATCAGTTCGGAACGCTACACGACTAGTATGGGGCTCGCAAAAGCGTTCAACTCGGTGCGGTCGGGACAGATAAGCGCGATTTCACTGCTCGTTGAGGCCGGACTGGCGCTGTACCGCGGCGACAAACGCATCGCCGCCCTCCTCTTGGGGGCTGCCGCGCTTGCCTACCGCTGGAGCGCCGTCGGACTCGTCGCCCAGATACTCTACCGTATCTACCAGTACATTCGATAAGCGAAAATCGTCGTTTTCCGTTCTTCTATACTCACCTGAGCTAGCGTTCTCAGGCGTGGAGTACGGCGGCGTTATGCGCTTGCTTTGTCGAGTGCGCTTTCGATTTCCTCGCGCTGGGTCACGCCGATGAACCGCTCGACGACACCGTCATCGTTCTCGATGACGAGCGTGGGTATCGAGCGCACCTGATACTCGTTTGCGAGTTCTTGGTTCTC
Source organism: Halococcus sp. (assembly GCA_035690245.1). GTDB lineage: Archaea > Halobacteriota > Halobacteria > Halobacteriales > Halococcaceae > Halococcus. Next base: position 2,922 of record DASSKS010000037.1, read on the forward strand.
GTCGACATCGATTCGCTCGAATTCGACTTCGCCGTTTCTGTCTTCTTCGATTTCGTCGATGATGGGGTCTTGTGTCTTGCACGGACCACACCACTCCGCGTGAAAGTCCTTTAGCTGGACGCTCATAGTGCATCCAAAAATTGGGGAGTCGCGCGCATAAGCGTTTCCCACCCCGGACCACGCAAAGGGGTACGCTGTGACGAAAGGCTTAGGACTGTCGCCCACAGAGGAGAAATATGAGCAGTGGCCAGAACTCTGGAGGGCTGATGTCGAGTGCTGGACTCGTCCGGTATTTCGACGCCGAGGACCAAAACGCCATCCGCATCGACCCGAAAACCATCGTCGCGTTCGGCGTCGCGTTCGGCATCCTCGTTATGCTCTTGAACGTCGGCCTGTAGCACGGGGTTCTTCTCTTTTCGACTGGTAGTTGCGCTATGAGTCTTACAGCCGGCGTCATCGCCGTCCAGGGGGATTTCAGAGAACACGCACGCGCCATCGAGCGGGCGGCACGCGCCCACGGCGAGCGCGCAGAACCCATCGAAATCCACTCGTCGGGAGTGGTTCCAGACTGTGATGTACTCCTCTTGCCGGGCGGGGAATCGACGGCGATTGCGCCACACCTCCACCGCGAGGGCATCGCCGAGGAAATCATCGCCCATGTCGAGCAGGGCAAACCGCTGCTTGCGACCTGTGCCGGGTTCATTATCGCCTGTACGGACGCTGGTGACGACCGCGTGGAAACCCTGGGCCTTATCGACGCCACCATCGAGCGAAACGCCTTCGGTCGCCAGCGCGATAGCTTCGAGACCGCACTCGCTGTCACTGGATTGGACGAACCGTTTCCGGCGGTGTTCATCCGCTCGCCGCGTGTGGACGAAGTCGGGGAGTGTGAGGTACTCGCCGCGTTCGACGGCCATCCTGTCGCGGTACGGGACGGTCCCGTTCTCGGAACCTCCTTTCATCCAGAACTCACCGACGACGCGCGTATCCATGGACTCACGTTCTTCGAGGCAGACGGATAGCGTGGTGACA
>DASSKS010000038.1:0-5068 GCA_035690245.1 Halococcus sp.
CTCGCGCGCTGGCATTTCTGGCTCAGCATGGTCGGAACACACCTCACGTTTTTCGCCATGCTAATCCTTGGATATCTCGGTATGCCCCGACGGTATGCGACGTATGACTTCCCGCTCGGACCAGTGGAAACCCTGACGGTCTTCAACCAGATAGCGACGCTCGGTGCGTTCCTCATTTTCATCGGACAGGCCATCTGGGTCTGGAATATGGTCCAGTCGTGGTACCAAGCACCGATGCTTGAAGACACCGACCCGTGGAATCTCAAAGAATCCAACCAGTTCACCCACGAGTGGCAATGGAACGAACGCCGGTTAGAAACGGCCATCGCTGACGGAGGCGCGGATACTACTGGGGACAGCGATGAGAATTGACCACGACGGCGCAGAGTATTGATTCAGTTGTGCTTTCGAACGAACAGTCGAATCTACTCAACAGCAAAACATGAATGGGTACAACAGTGAGACACGATTACCGTTTTCGAGTCGAGTGTCAAATCCGTCAAAATGCTCATTGAACCGGCCGTTGATGCACACGCGGGCGTATGCCCGTGTCTGTTCACCCTCTGGATTTTCCGCCACGTACTGGGGAGCTTCGCCGGTGGTTTCGCCCAGCCATGCGCTGTCGCCTCCACCTCGGTTTCTGCGATGAGCAGATTCTTCACGTCGTACTCCGCGAAGAACGCCACCAAAAACCCCCGAAGCGTATCGCCCTCGAAGGTGAACGTAGTCGGGGTGTTCCGACCGCCGCTCGAACGTGACCCGTACACTTCACCTCGACTGTTGTCTCTGAAGTCACCACTTCGTCTTTCCGCGTGGTAGATTCAGTCACCATGACCACTCTACGTGTCTCACATCCGAGAAGGCGACCCCGAACCAGTTCGGTTCTATGTAAACCACAGCGACTACTGAATTTGTCGATAGAAATGGTTCACCAGCATACCTTTGATGTGAACAGAACATACGACTACTTCTGCATACCACACAAATCACTTGGGATGGTCGCTCGAATTGTCGTGAGTGAACCTGGCGGGCCAGCCGAGGGGAATATGCCTCCCATCGGAACGGTCCCATCAAGTCAAGAAATCATGCAGCCGGGAGCAGTTCTAGGGAGTTAAGAGTATGCACAGCAATAATCACAATAGCCGTATGAGCCACACTCAAACCAACCCAGAGAATGGTTTACTGTCTTCATCAAGCGCAATCGTTCAGCGGAAAACAGCCCTCTTGCGGTATCAACCATGACGAACTCAGACACCACACACGACTTCGAGGATAGCACACACTCCGACTCACCAGTGAGACGCCGCTTTCTCCAACTCGCCGCTGGCACTGTCGCGCTCGGTATTGCCGGCTGCTCCAGCAGTGGCGGCGGGAGCAGTGCTTCAAGTAAAACCCCGAAAAACAAAGTCAGCTACCAAGACCACCCGAACAACGGTGACCAGTGCTCGGCTTGCCAGTATTTCATCTCGTCCGCCGATGGTGCAAACGCTGGGAAGTGCCAGAAAGTCAAGGGCAAAATCTCCACTGACGGCTGGTGCAGCCTGTTTATTGAAAGCTGAATTTCTCTTCCTGCGTGTAAAATCGCTAGTCTTCCCAATCGTCAACCGGTATGAGAATCGTGTCTATTATATACATGCCCCATGGGTGAAAATGAAACCTCAGTCTCCGCCGAGCATCGCGGCGAGAGCGCCGAGAGCACCGAGAATTGTACCCACAAATAAGACAATCGTGCCGAACAGCACGAGTAGCAGCATGAATATCCCGTCAACCACAGCTATCATGACACCTTTACTGGGTCCGTTTCTGTCTGCGCCGAGACCGCCGAAACTACCCGAATTACTCGGCGCAGGCAGTGAACTCAATTTCCCTCCGGTCCCAACTTTTTTCGGTGCTCTGAGACCGGTTTTGCACTTCTTTCCGAATCCGACGCCTTCCCCAATCTGCGCGCCCTGTATGTCTTCCGGCCCCGCATCCGGCGTTTGAATACATGACTGTTGGATGCGGGATTGGGGGCGGTCTTCGACGATCATGATGGCTTCCGGCGACGACCCATCAAAGAGACAGTTTTTGGCGAGGACGGGTTGTGGTGGCCCGCCTGAGGGCGAGACGGCCAGAATCACAGGTCTATCGAGATGGTTCGTGAACCAACAGTTGTCGAATATTCCTGGTGCGCTGATGTCCTCGAAGTTAGCTAACGATGAACCTTCACGCATCGACTTGGCGCGGACGCGGATGTTGCGGAAGTGGGCTGGCGTGCGCTGATTACCACCGTTTTTGCTATCGACGCGAATCGCGTGAACGCCTTGGTGGCCGATTTTGAACGGGCCTTTATCCTCCCAGAGACGGTCATCGAGGAGCATTGATGCGCCGTCGACGACCGGGCCACCACCGAGTCGTACTTGTGTATTGTAGTTATTGACGAATGCGCCGCCGCTGACGAGGTAGCGCCCTGGCGTCCGCCCGCCGTAAATCCCGTTCGACCAACCCGAGAGCGCGAGGCTCTGGAGTTGGACCGTGCCGAGATTCGAAGCGCCAATCCAGATACCGATCATTCCACCGTGTGTATTCTCGATTGCGCCTGGCGGCAAGTCGTTCTCGTCGTGCATCCCGGCCGCCGTTCCGCCGACCGCCGTGAAATTCGTCGCTTGCAGAACAGCGTCTTCGGTGAGCGCCATTGGCGAGAACATCGCATCCAAATTCGCGGCCGTGCTCCCGTCCCTCGTGTGTGGCGCATATCCCTTGATACGGACGTTGTGAACGCGGGTGACGCCAGAATCGGCTTGTACGGTGAACTCTTGGAGGCTTCCGGTCGCGCTCTGGTCGATAGTGAAATCCCGCAAAGCAGTACCGGGCTGGCAGACGAAATTGAAACTCTTGATCTGCGTGTCCGGCGGCAACTTGAACGTACACCCATTGCCCTGAAAATCGACCGCCCCATCGAACCGAATACCGACCATGTCCGTTAGTTTGAACACACCATCGCTGGGGAAGACGATGCGCGCGTTCGCCATGTCGCCGATGACTTCGAGCTTACCGTTAATCGCTTCGCCACCCGTGGGATCGAGGCCGAGGTCGCGGACGGCGTGGACGGTTTTCGTGATGCGTGGCGCTTGTTGGGCGAAGCGGCGATTGGTGGCGGCGACTTCGGCGCGTCCTTCCGCTGAAATGTAGTCGCCGCGAAGACCGCTACGGAGGACGGCTTCGTCTTCAGCGGTGAGTCGTTGTTCGTCGATGCCGGCCCACTCTCCAAACGGAACCGGCGGTTTTCTGCCGATTTGTGGGTTGTGAGAAGGTGTCGCAGGGGAATGAGCAGTGACAACTGGCGAACTCGCTGCGGCCGCACCAACCGCTCCGCACCCGGCGAGAAACTGTCGTCGGGAAAGTTGCGTGCTCGATGACATTCTAGCCATCTCAACTGAATTTCCGAATGATGGTTGGAAGCACGACGAGCACGACGACGACCACCGCTGCTACCAGCCAGATATTGAGTGAGTCGAACAGGCCCGACGACCCGCTCTCGTTCTGCGAGACTGCTGTCGGCGGCTTCGGGGGAGCGGTCGATGTAGTCCGTGATGGTCTCCCAAGCGAATCTGTGACTGTGGTCGCCCGTCCAGGCGTGCGCGTCAGTTGTTCGGAACCAGGAACGCGCACCAGCGCCGTCTCGGTGATCACTCCCGAGTGGTTGAGAGTTTCGTAGGCGATGTCATGAAACCCGCTCGTCCGCAGGTAGTCATAGCGCTGGTTACCGTTGGTGTCAAGACTCGGCATCACCGTTACAACCTGTGTGCGACCGACAGCACCGGGCCGCAACCGGATGGTGATGTTCGTATGGTTACCCGGCGGGAGATACCGCGAGGAACCGGCCACGCTCGTCAGTGGGTCGCCGGTACGCTGATAGCTCGCGTTGAGAGCAACGATGAAGCCGCCTCTCGGCAAATGGGCTTTCTCCACAACGAGCGTGTTGTCTCGAAGCGTTTGATTGCGGAATACGACCGAGGCGGCTTTCGGTTCTGGTTCGGGCATATGCACGCGCGCCGAATCGCGGACGACAGTGCCGTTTTGCGTGACGAGCGTGTCGTTTTCTCCGAATGAGCGCACAGTGTCGTAACGGTGATTTCCGTTGGTATCTCGGAAGAGAGCAACAGTAAGGTTCTGAGACTCATTCAGCCGCGTACGATTAAGGCCGGGGGGATTTGCAGGGGGTGAATGAGAAATGTCGATAGAGAGATTCTGGTAACTGCCAGCGGGGAGATATTCCGAGATAGCAATCACCGCCTCTTCGGCCCCAACAAGACCGTTGGTATACGCGCTGGTATGAACAGCGACGAACCCCGGCTGTGAGAGTGTGACCGATTGTACCGTCACTGTCGAGCCGCTCGTCGTTTGATCTTCGAATACGAGAGCCGCTTCGCTCACATTCCGGGTTTGGTTACCAGTCTGATTCGTGGTCTGATTGCCTGCTTGCGTCTGATTCGCCGAGGAACCTGCCTGCTGCCCACTAACCACACCGATAGGCGAAATATCGGCAGGTGCGCTCGCTCCGAGGACCATCCCCGGTACAGTCGCAGCGAGGACGACCGCGAGAGCGAGCACGCCGAGGAAGAATAGACCGGAGTTCGCAACCGCGCTCTCCGCTCGCAGCGAACTCAGCGAGAGCCGCCAGCGCGAGAGCGGGAGGAACGGCTTGATACCCCGCTTCGTAATCACGTCACCGAGTAGGTGAGCGAAAATCCCATACGCGCCGACGAACAGTCCGTAGGTGGCGAACGTCCACTGATTCACGCTCTCACTAACGATGCGATGAGTGCGGTCAACGACAGCTTCCAATGAGATGTTCGGCAAGAACAGGGTAATCATCTCCGCCGAGGCATCCGGCAGCAGGACGAGAATCCAGCCGAACAAGTCGCTACCCGCTAGGAGAACTGTAAGCAACAGGTCGAACAGATTGCCGCCGAAGAACCACCCGACTGCACCGAGGACGCCACCGACAACGAGGATAGCGAGCAGCGAGTGACTGACGCCGCGATGGGTAAATCCGGGCAGATGGAAATCTTGGTCAGGCCACGGT
>DASSKS010000039.1:0-4370 GCA_035690245.1 Halococcus sp.
CACGTGGCGATGGCGACCGGCCGACTCGGCGGCGCACGGTTGCTTCCCCGAATCGGTCGCCACCGTCTGTTGCAGGCGGCAGGAGTCTGCGGTGCGGTCGGGATGGTGGTGGCGCTTGCGACGACCATCGCACCGGTCATCCTCGTTGGCGTGTTCGTCGTTGGCCTCTCAATGGCTGTCGTCGCCCCGGTCGGATTCTCGCTGGCCGGTGATCTCGCGCCGGAGCGAACCGGCGAGGCGAGTTCCGTCGTGACGTTCGTCGGCTGGAGCGCGTTCATCATCGGTCCGGCGGTCATCGGTGGTCTTACCGAACTCCTCGGGCTGCGTCTCGCGCTGAGTACCGTCGTTCTGGCATCGAGTCTCATCGTCGTGTTGGCACTGCACATTCCCGACCGAGTCACTGAGTGACTGAATCGAAATGACCAGACGGTGGACCGACATGATGGAGCGAAGATTACCAAACAAAGCCACTGGTTCCCAGAGAAGCGAGTGGTGGCGAAATCATCCTCAGTCGGCGACTTTCCTTGACGACCGCAACCGCGAACGTGAACTCGTAAGACGACACTAACGAAACCAATAACCTATTCAGCGAACTCGTCCCGTTCGAGCACCGCCCGGTAGCGCTCGCCGGCCTCGTTCTCTCGGTCGATGGCGCGCCCGATAGCCGAAGAAAGCCACCCTTCTTCGATGTAGCGCGTATGGGTAGGCAGGCGTTCGCGGAGCGGGACACCGCCCGTCTCGGCGATTTGCTCTAACTCGCGCAGGGCGGGCCACGCATAATCGGGATTGATGTGGTCTGCGGTAATTGGAGAAACCCCGCCCAAATCATCAACGCCGCAGTTGAGCACCTCCCGAACGGGCGCGAGATTCGGCGGCACTTGGACCGATATTTCCTCGGGAAGCGCAAAGCGCGCCATCGCCACCGCGCGGCGCAGCGTCTCGACTGTGGGTTCCGGACCACTCCAGCGCTCGTTTCGTGCGACGGGTTGGATAATGACCTCTTGAATGTGACCGTATTCTTCGTGGAGCGCGCGAATCGAAAGCAGCGATTCGGCCCGGTCGCGCCAGTCCTCGCCGATACCCACCAAAATCCCGGTCGTAAAGGGAATCCCGACTTTGCCAGCCGAACGAATCGTTTCGAGGCGTTGTTCGGGCGTCTTTTTTCGGGGACCCGAATGGGCATCGACATCGGCGGTGGTTTCGAGCATGACGCCCATCGAGGCGTTCACTTCGGCGAGTCGCGCCATCTCGTCATACTGGAGGTCGCCGGGATTGCTGTGAGGAAGTAGTCCGACCTCTAAGGCGAGTTCACACATCTCGTAGAGGTAGTCGTGAATCGAGTCGTGGCCCCACTCGTCGAGTTGGGCGTGAATATCTGTATAACGGGCGTCAGGCGTATCACCAAAGGTGAACAGTGCTTCGGTACAGCCCGCGTCCGCGCCGGTTTCGAGCACGTCTCTGACTTCCTCGCGACTCATCAGGGAGGCTTCGCCGGGCGGGTCGAAGTACGTACAGTACGTACACGTATACCGACAGGCCGTCGTCAGGGGGACGAAGACGTTGCGTGCAAAGGTGAGCGACGAGGCAGGGTCGACGTCAGCGGGACCGATAGCACACAGCCGGTCGCACTCGCGCGCCGAAAACGAGGAAGTCCCGGACATACCCCGAAAATCGTTCTCGGGCGGCTAAAAGGCTGGCATAAAGCCCGGTATCCGGGGCAAGCGGAGGGTGGGGGTGGATACCGGGCGGGAGTGACGGGCAAGCCGACGTTGCCCGCACGCGAACCGGGGAGTTCGCGCAGTATCATCTCGTGGGCCGCTGTTGAAAACGATTGTCCCAAATTCCACCCGATTCAGTGCTCAGAAGCTTCCTCGGCCCGGCTGACGGTGACGCGACCTTCATTCTCTCCATCTGTGAGTTCGACACCGGCTTCACAGAGCCACTCGCGCGCGGTTCCATCCCCATGAATGAGCACCTCCGCGAGGTCGGTACGCTCGTCGATATCGGTCGAAAGGAAAAAAGAATCCACCGTCTCGACGCTCGCCCCGATGGCACGCGCGCGCTCTCGGTGGTCGAGATACGAGGTGCCATGATAAGAAACGCGAAAGTCGGGATGTCGGGCAACGAGCGCATTGGTTCCCCCGCCCCGACCCGGCGCGAGCACCACATCTCCAGAGGGTGTAAACAGCCATGAAAGCGCCTTGGGGGTCGCAAGCGGGAGGTCAGCCATCACCACCGCAACCGGAGAGGAGGTATCGAGAATCGCGTTGACCGCCGCGTTCAGCGGGCGTTCGTCGATAGTGGTAGGAGCGTCCACGTTGAGTGGAGCAGTCGAAAGGACTTCTGGTGTGAACCCGGCGTCACGGAGGGAGGCAAGCACATCCGAAAGCATGGCGCGGGCGAACGATTGTCGTTCGTCGGGCGTAAAGACATCACTCAGGCGTGTTTTCGGGCGTTCCGCCGCAAACGGGACGACGACGCGCATACCCACACTACGGGCCGGTGTTCAAATCCTCAGCGGTCTCGCCACGGGTCGTCTTCGTGCGTTCGTGTCCGATACGAGCGGAGACCAGCGCTGCCGAGCGCCACCACAATTCCCCCAAGAAACAGCCCGGAAAGTAATCCAACGGGATAATCCGGCTGTTCGGCGGCGTCCTTTGCGTCGTCGGCGATGGCGGTGGCGAGGTCGAAGTTCCCGTGGCGGTAGGCAGAAACGGCGAACTCCACTTGTTCTTCGAGTTCGCCGTTGCCGTCGTCTTCTGTGACTGCGTGGTGGGAGGCGTTGAGTTTTCTGCGTGCCGACCGACTCGCCGCGGTGTAGTGATGCACACTCCAGTTTTTGATGCGTGTCCGTGGGGTTTGCTTGTGTGTTCGGGCGAGCGTGGCGAGGGTGAACCGCTCTTTGGCTGGATAGGTGAAGTTTTCGATTTTCGGTACGGTTCCTGTGACGGTGATTTCGAGCCGACTGACGTTCTGGGAGGCGCGTACGGGTGTCCTGAACGAGCGTCCATCGAACGAACGGGTGGTGAGTTGGCTGCCGTCGAGACCGTAGCCCGTGACCGTCCACGTGGCGCTTTTGAGTTCGGTCGTGCCGTGAAGCCGCCACGCCGTCGGAGCCTTCGTATAGAGGTCAGAGAGGGTGAACGTCGCCGAGACGTTCTCGCCGACCTGCGCCGTCTCGGGAGCGTCGTTTGCCGTCGCCGAGATGGCCGTCGCAGCTGTTGGAACGAGGGCGGTAGCGACGAGCAACGCAATACAGAGCACAGACCACGGTCGATTTGATTCGGTCATCGGTTCTCAGTTCATTCTCGACGGGACCGGTCCGTTCTGTACCTCTCACTGGGACCGCTACCAGTGATTCCCGCCGGATAGTTAATCAACCATCCTCTGTGAGCAATATAAACGTTACGACGATAGCGTCAATGGGCGAAACGGCCGTCTGACGGGCGTCTGCCGTTCGGCTGACGAAGCGATTTTTCTGGATGGATTCCCCTGAAATCAAGTCGTACCGAGATACGATGCGAGCGTCCGCAGGTCGGCTTCGCCCCGCCCGAACGCGGCGATGTCGTTTTGCTCGGCTGTGTTGTCCATTTCGAGCGAGCGCGCTTGGTCCGGGCCGAAGGGAATCATCGGGACTGGCCCGACGAGCGCACCCCCGAGTTTCGCTACTGCCGTCGGTATCGGGACGACTGACACCGATTTCCCCTCGGCGCGATAGACCAACTTCGTCACGTCGGCGAGCGTCAGGACGGCGGGACCGCCGATTTCGTAGGTTTCGCCCACATGAATGTCGTCTTCGATGCTATCGGCGAGCATCGGGGCGAGGTCGCCGACCCAGATGAGTTGGAATCGCACGGTGTTCGCGCCCGGTAGCGCCGTCACGTAGGAGGTCGTGAGCTTCCTCGTAAACGGAACCAACTCGCCGCCGTCGCCGAAGACCACCGAGGGCCGAAAAATCGTCCAGTCGAGGCTCGAATTCCTGACGACCTGCTCTGCGCGGCCCTTTGCGCGGATGTACGCCGTCTCGCCGTTGGGGTCCGCACCGAGTGCGCTCATCTGGACGAACCGATTCACTCCGTGAGTTTCGGCCGCTCGGACGGCGTTTTCAGTACCCCCGAGGTGGACTTCGAAGTGGCGCTCCTCGCCGCCGGTGGGTTGAAACAGCGCAGAAAGCGCGACGAGATTCACCACGGCGTCTCGACCGTCGAAGTGGCCCTCGATTGAGTCGTATGCCGTCACGTCGCCCATCGCCGTCTCGACATCCTCCGAGAAAACTGAGGGGTCGGGGGTGCGAGAGAGTGCTGTCACGCGATGGCCGCGTTCTGCCAGTTCGTCACAGAGATAGCGCCCGACGAAGCCACCGCCGCCGG
>DASSKS010000040.1:0-3553 GCA_035690245.1 Halococcus sp.
GACGTGCCGAAGGAGACGAGTACGGTCGTCGGCCGACCAGAACTGTTGGATGGTACGTTCGCCGGTATCGTCGGGAAGTTCGGTTTTCGCACGGCGGGCGAGCGCCGGGTTTGTTGGGAGGCGCTCATCCGCGACACACCACGGGAGAAACCCGCTGATGATTGCGTAGTATGTCTGGGCTGTGGCGGGTGAAATGCCCGTCTCCGGGTCAGCTTCACGTGCTCGTGCGCGCTGTCTAAGTCGCTGGGCGTAGCGACGCATGGTCTGGGTGTCGATACGGTCAACATCTTCGACTCCGCGTTGCTGGAGCCATTCGCTCCACCGACCGAGAACGTTCTCGGCGAGCCGGCGGTAGTTCCCCGTGTTGTTGCCTTTCTGTTTGGCGTCGAGAAATGCCTCAACGGCCTCAGCGAGAGATCCGACGCGGTCATCAGCGTTCATCATGACCGTCTCTCTTGCGTCATCGTTCGGCGTGGTTTGAGTCGCGGAACACCCCTCGTTGGGAGTGGGGTTTCAGCGATGGGTTCGCAAGCAAGAGTCGTCTTGGGAGAGATTGTCGAATTCTGGCGGCTGAAACCGGGTTCGTGGCCGTAAGAAGCGTGTGTCTGAGTCGTGGGCATATTTCGTGCTTGGCCGAGGGCGGCGGGGTGGATAAATCCACGTCTTATTATTCGATTAAGCAGACGTGCCACCACAAACCACAAAATCGCCATACGGCGGCGGAATTAGTCACAATACACTCTATACTACTATATCTTCGGCTGGCGCAACGAGAATATATGAGAAAAGCGCTGGATATATGTTCCAGAAGATCGTAGGCGAGATATGACCGAAGAATCCGATTCCGGGACGTCCCAACGCCCCGTCGAGCAGAAGCGGTCAACTGCTCCTTCAGAGGATTCGGAGCGGAGCGACCGAAACACCCGTCCATCTATGACCCGCGGCGAGCGAGTTCGGGCGGCCGCCCGGACGCTTCGGGAGCCTCGTACTGCCTCATGGATTGCTAAAGAAACGGAGGTTTCGGTCAAGACCGCCCAGAAGTACCTCGACCAACTCGTCGAAGATAACGTCCTTCTGCGAATTGAGCAAGGTGAACAGACACTCTACACTCTCGATCAACTCATGGCTTCTTACCGTGAAGTCGTCGTCCTTCAGCGCGAACATTCCCGAGAGGAACTCACTACCGCGCTCGAATCAATGCGCGACCGCATCACCGACTGGAAAGCGACCTACGAGGTCGAACAACCGGGCGAACTCCGGGCGAACCTCGCCGCTCTTGATAACGAGCAAGAGATCGAATCCCGCCGTGAGGCCGCCAGTGAGTGGGAGCAACTCGAAACTCGCCTCCCGCTCGTGCAAGCGGCCCTCCGCGAGTACGACTTAGCGACTGAACGCGAACCCATCACCGCCTGAGAGGACTCCGTTCGATGGGCCCTCCAGGCACGACCGACCCGAGTGTTTACCGAGGACTCAGAGACGTACTCGACCGTCAGCCCGAGATTACGGCCGTCAAGTACGAACCCGATAGCATCATCAAGGCATGGCTGCGGGCAACCATCGATCCAGATCGAGTACGTCCTCCGACTGGACCCGAGGCTCCAAAACTCCGCGTCGAGTGGCGATTCTGCCGAGATACAGTCTACTATCAGATTCACTATCATGATCCAAATACGGGCTTCAACTGTGGCTGGCACTGCGATGACGACCACCCCAATCTCGGACCGGTTCACTTCCAGTACGAGAACCCATCGACGGGCGACCGCAATCACGAGCGCGTGCAATTCTCGAAGACTGTCCCTACAGAAATCCTCTGGGAAGCCGGAAATCGGTTGTTCGAAAAGAAACTTCCAACGCTCGTTGGTGACAACTGATTATCCCTGCACAGAACCGGCAGTCGAGACGCAGACGTAGGCGGCAATTTCCATGGTGAGTCGGACACCCTAATCGTACCGAGATTCAGTATAAAAAGAATGGAGGTTTTCTGGTCGGTGTCGAAAACTACTGTTTTTGAGACCGTTTGGTGGTTGCTCTCACTTCACGAAGCCGTTGAATTGGGACTCTTACTCGGGCATCGTCTTTGCTTCGATGGGAGGTGTCCCGGAGAGGTACTTGCCCTATCATCTGGCGCAGCGTGAGACACGGGATTCAGTTCAGACGAGATTAGCAGTATGCATTCGTTGCCAGGCTCGTTCACCCTGTTCGGTGAGTCCATAGAGACGGCGTTTTTCCTGTTCCTCCGGGACGAGGAGTTCGACCAACTCCTGCTCACGAAGTTCACGGAGTGCTCGTGAGACGTGTTCGATGAGTACGTGTTCGTGTTCGGCATCGATCCGTGAGGGGATTTCTGGGGCTTGTGCGAGTTGTTCGAGAACGAGCATTCGATAGTTGGAACTGATGACGAAGCTGATCGTATCCCAGCGTTCGGTCCGCGATTCAGTATCATCCATTGTTCGTGTCAATCGTCATAGTGAGCGTGGCGTCCGATTGGCGTTCTGGACTGGTCTCAAACAGCATTCAGCCGCCATCGTTGTCGCATCAGTGTTGTTCAAGTTGTCCCAGTGCTTCTTCGAGGTGATCCCGTTCATCGGCATCGCGCGCGAGCACCGTTTGCTTCCACGCCCCATCCTCGAACACGAGATTGACGACCGTGCGTTCGGTTAGCGCCACGGCTCTTTTCAGGCCGCCATTGTAGACGTGTGCGCGGGATTCGAGTTCAATGAACCCATCGACAGTCTCGTGTGTTCTGAATCGCTCGATGTCCGCTCGCTTCAACGGACGGGAGGGCAGCGAGTTGAGTGCATCCACTACACCTGTCTTTGGGTCGTCCGCCCCAAGCACTCCCGGCTGGAGTGGCGAATCCGTTTTTATACTCTGTATAGTGGGCGGCGATGCCGGGTCCTGATTACAGCCAGCATTCCATCGTCAGTCGGTGGGAACTCGGAACAGCCGAAGACGCTAGCTATCCGTTGTGACGCTTCTCAATGCGGGTGATCTCGACCGTCCAGTCCGGGATGTCTGTCGAAGGATGACGCACATCGATTCCACCTTCGGCGTCAATGTGGTTCTCGTGGGCAGCGTAGATGAGTTGCTTGACGAGTGTTTCAAACTCAGCTTGTGTCGTTGGGTCGAACTCTCGGTCACGCGCTGGCATGGTTCTCCCTCTACTATCGGGTAGGGGACTTCGACACATCCATTCCAGGCTTCGAGACTGGAGGGTTTTATAACCCCGAGCGACGGTGGATTTCCCCTCCGTTCGGGGATGGAGGTGCGTCGATTACTCCCGATGACCCGAGAGCGACGTATCCGCCGCAGTGAGGAGCGTCGCCGCGATGAGGCTCGAATTGGCCCGCCGGAGTCGCTGGGAAATCGCCGAGTCGGATACTTCCAACTCCTCGCCGAGTTCTTGAATCGTGGTCCCACGCGGGATATCGAAGTAGCCCGCCTCGAACGCCGTCACTAGCGTCTGTTCTTGGTCGTCGGTTAACCCGAACCGCGTCCGCGACGCCGCTTCAATTGGATTGTGTACCCGGTCTAACTGGACGCCGACGCCATC
>DASSKS010000041.1:0-2722 GCA_035690245.1 Halococcus sp.
ATGCTCGTCTCGTGTCAGCCGTTGACCGCGCGCAAACGGAAGACGGAGTAGTGTTGATTTGAAATCCGATTGCTGGTCGTCGTTTTCTACCGTCTCGGAGCGTTCGGACCGCCAATCACGGGCCACAGAGACCGGCACCCCACTTTTTTCCTCGTCGGGTGGTCTCCCTCCGGTCGGCCACCTCTCCTCGCAAAAACCTGGACTAAAAACTGCCGCTCACTCCTTCGCGACGCTCAGTCGCTCGCGGTACAACTGCTTACCGCTCCGCTACCACACCGCAGGCCACACACCTCCCCAACCGATTCCTTCGCTCACTTACTCCGTTCGCTTACTCAGTCATCCACGGTCAGAGCTTCGCTCTGACAAGCCTGCACTCGCTGCGCTCGCGCAGACCTCGCACGCCGACTCGCGCTCGGTGTTCGCTGTTGCTCACACACGAGCGCGAGCGCGCGCCACCGCCTGCCAAAAGACGAGCGGGTTTTTAACTGGCAGTATCCGTCTTCACTTACTGGGTTCGTGTGGTCACGTCTCACAGAACGTTTATGATTGTGTCAGTACTTGCCCGAGTATGGACGTCGCCAGTCCACTCACCGTGCGCACCGCCGCTCGAACGAGCCTCGGCTTCGAGGGTTCGACATTTTTCACACTGGCGCGCAAATTCATTATGCTGGCGACGCGGGCTGCGAACTGGCACTACGACGGTGTCACTTATCGTTATCGCGGCTCACACCACCCGTCGGCCACGGGAGACGGCCATCGGTCCCCGTGAGTCGCTCCCAACACCCGGTCGCGCTTGGGCTTGAGCGACAGGTCGGCGGCGCGGCCCGACTGCTGGCGACCGTGATGGCGCTTCCCTTAGTCGATGGCATCTTCCCTGCACTGGTACTCGCCGGAACGCTCGATGACCCCTCGGGAATCCTTGAGGTTGGCCTGCTGGTCTTTGGCGGAAGCGCCACCCTCGCGGTGATTCTCGCCGAAATGGACGGCACTCGAAGCGAACGGGTGAAGACGACGCTCGCGGTCGGCGTCGTCGTGGTCGCCCTCGCCACCGTCGAGACCGCGCTCGCGCCCACCATCAAGAGCCTGCTCGACCTCGCTACCTTCGAGCGATTCGCCGCACTGGTCATCCTCGCAGTCGCGGCAAAGACCGCGAGCGCGCGCGTCGGCGAGTACCTGCCCCGTCCGGCAGTCATCGTCGGATTGGGAATGGTGGCGAGTTTCAATCCAATGGGGGCACAGTTCGTGACGATTCCCGACCCGACGCTGGTTCTCAGAGGTGCGGCGGCGGCCGGTGTGGGCGTGGCGTTCGCACTCTGTATCGCCGTCACCAGCCCGTGGCTGCACGACATGGTGGATATCGACCGCTTTCGATTCGGAAGCGCGGTCGCACTCTGTGTGCTCGCGCTCAGTGTGCTCGGATTCGTCCCGGACGACACACCGCTCGCGCTCGCGGTTCTCTGTGTCACGGGGCTGCTCGCGTTCGACCCCGAGAGATCAGATGAAGACGAACAATCCGAACCGAGTCGACAGGAGGCAGCCGAAACCGACGAGACGGCGCGCGCGCCGTGGCTATAAAAGTTTAGGGCCATCCCGGCCCGAAAGCACGCATGGCTGAAAACCGCGTCGTGGAGGGGCGGATGGTCACGCCCGAAACGCTCGCCGAACTCATCGAGGGCGAGGACGTGATGGACGCAGAACCCATCACCGACGCAGACCGCGAGTGCCCCGAGTGTGGCGGCAACGTCCTCGAAGTCGGCTATATGCCTTCGATTACGGCATTCGTCACCGGCTGGAAATGTCAAGACTGCGGCTGGAGCGACACCGACCGCGAGTAGCAACCGAAATCGGTTTAGGTGGATTCCTCATAGAGAGGATTACGGGGTCGTGGCCAAGCCAGGCATGGCGACTGACTCCAGAGGCATCGCGCCCGGTGACGAGACTCCAGACTGATATACAGAGCGGGCGGCTGATCACCACCCGCCGTGACGACCCTCTGGAGGACCGAGGCGCGCACCGGAGATATCAGTCGATCGGGGGTTCAAATCCCTCCGACCCCATCGATTCTGCGGCGTTACGTGACGAGCGAAGCGAGTCACCTGTGCCGCATGAATCGCGGACGGAGGGGGGATTTGAATGACGGAACGAGCGACCGAAGGGAGCGAAGTTCAGGTGGTTCAAATCCCTCCGACCCCATGATTTCTGCTCCGAACGAACGCGAGAAGTGAAATCTGAACGGAGGTGGGATTTGAATCAGGGAGTGAAGCGAGCATAGCGAGCGGAACGACCGTGGTTCGAAGTCGGAGACCAAAGCGCTAGTATAGAACAACCATGAGACTTATTAACACGAACCACGATGATCGGGAGAGGCGATCACTATGCGCGACACACCCGGCGATATGACGGCGACGGTCGTCTGTCCCGCCTGCGCGGCAGAGACCATCGAACACCAGCCGCTCGGCGAGTACGAGTATCGGTGCTTGCGGTGTGGGTCGACATTCGACGCCAGCGGCGACGAGTCACCGCTTGCCGGCTCCGAGTGAGTGACAGCGCTACCGAAGGGGTTTCGTTCACTCCTCGATCCAGTCCGGCGGGTCAATACTGTCAGCCTCGTCGATTGGATGCAGTCGTGAGCCATGTTTGGAAGCAAACAACGAATATGGAACATAGAAGTCGGTCTCAGCGTCACGGAGACCGACCCCCTGCTCGTCGATGGTGGTGATGA
>DASSKS010000042.1:0-3222 GCA_035690245.1 Halococcus sp.
ACTGGTTGAGTTCGACCACCGGTCGATAGTACTCGATGAAGGCGTTCTCGCCGCCGTCGAATTCGCGGTAAGAATCCGAAAGCAACGACCGTTCGGGGTCGAGTGACACGCCCCGTCCGTTCGTCTCTGTGTGGTCGAGGACGGTATGATACAAATCCGTGAGTTCGACCTGTTTTTCGTACTCTCCCGCATCGAGGTCCGGGTGTTTGACCATCAGCGGGACGTTCACGATTGGGTCATAGACCGCGAATTCGTGGCCATAGAGGTCGTGTTCGCCGTGGAGTTCGCCGTGGTCTGCACACACGATTACTAAGGTATCCTCCCATTCGTCGTTTGCCCGCATCCACTCGAATAGCCTATCGAGTTGGGCGTCGATGTGATGGATTTCCGCGTCGTATAGCCCGCGAATCGACTCCCATTCCGACTTGCTGATGTCGCGTGCTCCGCAGTTATACTCCTTTGAATTTTGACAGACAGTAGTAGAATCGACGCCCGGCGCGAACTGCTCTCGGTGTTCTTCGGGTGGGTGGTAGGGTAGATGGGCGTCCATCAAGTTGATGAATGAGAAATAGGGTTCATCAGAATCTTCGATGAACTCGATGGTCCGGTCGATGACGGCAGGGGTTTTCGAATCCGCGCCGCTGCTGCTTGCGAGGTGTTCGTGAACCTCGTTGCCGATGTTGACGAGCCAATCCGCCACAGTACGAAGGCGTTCTGAGTCGTTCATCAACTTCCATCCCCGGGCGAGCGGACCAGAGAGAAGGTCGCCAGGCATCACCTCGAAGAAGTTGTCTTGGTCTGAGAACCCGTCGGTGAGGTGGGTATATGGTGTGATCCATGCGTTCGAGGAATAACACGAACTCGTGTGGTCAGTGAGAGATTCTGCGAGCGTCACCGCTCCTTCGAGGTAGGGATTTTCCTGCGTTGCGCCGTGTTCGCCAGGATACAGTCCCGTAAACAGGGAGGCGTGAACGGGGAGAGTCCACGGGGCGGGCGCGACCGCCTGCTCGAAGACGGCGGCTTCCTCACAGAACGTTTCGAGTCCGGGCGTCGTCTCGCGCTCGTAGCCATAACACGAGAGGTGGTCCTTTCTGACTGTGTCCATGACCACGAACAGGACGTTCCGATTCGACGCGCTTTCGTTCATACCTATCCGTTGCCGTCCCCGTGCATAAATACAGCCGTTTGTCCCGAGGCGAGCGTCTTAACCGAGAGTGTCGAGTACTGAGAACATGGCATCGCCGGAGATGGGTGTGGCGACCGAACTCGTCGACCTCCTCGTCGTGTTCATGATTGCGGGCGGGGTCGGGGTCTTCGTCGCCAAGGTCGGGCGCTTTCCCTATACTGTGGCGCTCTTGCTCGCCGGTATCGGCGTCTCCATCACCCACACGGTCTTCGGCATTCCGATATTCGGCATCGCGCTCTCACACGACCTCATTCTTCTGGTACTCCTTCCGCCCTTGCTATTTGAAGGCGCGGCGACGACCGACCTCGAATCGTTCAGGGAAAACCTCCCGCCGATTCTCATGCTCTCGGTGCCCGGTCTCATTCTCTCGATAATCGTTCTCGGCGTGATTGGCCGGGTCGCCTTCGGATTTCCCATCCTGATTGCACTCCTGTTCGCGGCGATAATCTTGCCGACCGACCCCGTGAGCGTGCTCGCGCTGTTCGACGAACTCGGTGCTCCAGAGCGGCTCTCGACGCTGGTTGAAGGCGAGAGTCTGCTCAACGACGGCACCGGCGTCGTGGTCTTTTCGGCGCTGTTCGAAATCGTGCTGTCCGTGGGACCGAACACCGACCTCTCGGGTCTCCTCACGGTAGAGCGCCTCGTGGAGACGGCGTTCGACATCGCCTTCGCAAGCGTTGGCGGCGTGGTCGTCGGGCTGCTCACGGGCTATGTGGTTTATCGCGTGATGATAAATTTGGACGAACACATGACCGAGGTCGTTCTCACGCTGATTCTCGCCTACGGGAGTTTCCTGCTCGCAGAACACTACCTCGGCGTCTCGGGCGTGATTGCCACAGTCGTCGCGGGGCTGTTCATCGGCAATCGCGGTGCCGAATACGCGATGAGTCCCCAGACCAAGCTCTCGGTGTTCAACACCCTAGAAACGGCGGCGTTCATCGTCAACACGTTCATTTTCGTCGCTATCGGCGCATCGACACCCGTCCACCAGTTTGCGACCTACGCCGGACCAATCGCCATCGCCATCGTGCTCACGCTGTTCGCGCGCGTCGTGGCGGTCTATCCGCTCACCGCGCTCGTCAACTATTTCTCGGACCCGAAAGTTCCTCTCGATTACCAACACATCATGGTCTGGGGGGGGCTGCACGCCTCGATACCGATTGCGCTCGTGCTCGGTCTCCCCGCTGATTTCCCCTACAGCAACCAACTCCGCGCGATGGTGTTTGGGGTTGCGGCGTTCAGCCTCATCGTCGGCGGGTTGTCGATGCCGGACGTCCTCGACAGGTTGGGAATCGTCACCCGCTCTGCGGACCAACAGCTCTACGAACTCCTCAGCGGGCGGGCACAGGCCGCAGACGCTGCGCTCGAATCAGCCGAACGCCTCCGCCGCCGGGGTGACATTCCGGGCGATGTCTACGAGGACTTCACGACCGAGTACGAACACGAACAAGAAGACCTCCGACACGCGATTTCACAGTTGATGGAGAAAAACCCCGAACTCCGGCGCGAGGAGATGCTCATCGGCGAGCGCCAACTGCTCCAGCGCGAGAAAAGCGCTATCAACGATGCGATGCGAAACGGTGTCATCGGTGACGACGTCGGTGACCGGTTGATAGAGGAAGTCAACCTCAAAATCGACCGCGTCAACGACGGCCAGAGCACCGTCACCGAAAGCGAAGACGAAGAGGCCTACGAGGAGTTCTGGCGCACACAGGCGAACGAGTTCGGTCTCGACACCGAACCCCAACGTGAAGGTGCGGACGATTGATTCGACGGGCGCAGTGCTATCCGGGGAGAAAACGAGAAACGAGAACGGATTAGAACGGGGCCTGCGGGCCTTCGTCGTCGTCGGTCGTCTCGCCGGGGAAGGATGGACTCATGCCGCCGCCACCGAAGCCGCCCTCGCCACCGCCGCCCATGCCACCCATGCCGGTTTCTGCGTTGACCTTCTCGATTTCCGGGATTTCTTTGACCATCCGGCTCTTGATGGCCTGGATAGTCATCGGCGAGATTCCACAGCCGGAACAGGCTCCGCC
>DASSKS010000043.1:0-3599 GCA_035690245.1 Halococcus sp.
TCGAACGTCGTGCTGCCCGCGGTCTGTGCGCCGCCCGCATCGAAGCGCCGTCGTTCGACGACGCGCGCCTCGTCATCCGGGCCGGCGACGAGACTCACTTCGAGGGCCACGAGGTCGCTGTCGGGGTCCGTAACGGTCCACGCGACATCGAAGGTGGCCGTCCCACTACTGGAGCGGTCGGTAATGGTGAACGCCTCGATTGTCGGCGAGCGCTCGCCTGACGTGGCTGTTGCACTCTCGGTCTCACCTCCAACCGTCGTGCGTTCGGTCGCTGTTGCGGTCTCGGTCGTCGCTGGTGTCGTCCTCGATGTGGCAGTTGTCGTCGTTGTTTGCGTTGCAGTCGGTGGCCGCGCGCTCGGTGGCTGTGTAGGAGGTGTGGTGGCCGTCGGTGGTGACGACACACTCGGTTGTCGGGCCGTCATCACGCTGTCGGTCAGTCCGCCAGAACGCACGGTTTCAGTACGTACTTCCACTGTTCCGGGCATCGGGGTCGTTCCCGCGGATTCGCCCGGCGCGGTGTCTTTCGAACCCCCGCCGAGCGGTTGGACGACCGCGGCGAGGACGACGACTGCAACGACCGCGACGACGAGTAACAACGCGGCCGCGACTGTGAGAGAGAGACCGTCTCCGAGGAGTGTGTCGCTCTCGTCCGTGGCTCGTTCCTCGCCAAAGACGAACCCACCAGTGTCCTCTCCTCTCTCGTCTGCGTCGTCGCCGTTGCCAGCCATTGGTTCCGTATGCAGTCACTACTGGCCTCGTTCATAAAGATAGGCATCGAACAGTCGAGGGCTGTGCGTTACGGATAGGACTGCTGAATGACTATTTCGCCGCTCGCGTTCCGCACGGTCATCGTGTCCGCGCCGTTGTTCCAGACCTCGGTTGCCTGTCCCCAGTAGAGCGCCGAATCGGTGCTCGTTCCGCTGCCGGTGTAGAGCGTGACTTGCTCGCCCGGCGAGAGTGTGAAGCCATCGGGGAAGGTGAAGGTCGTTCCCGAACTGTCCGTGACCGTCCAGCCAGAGAGATTTAGACTACTGTTGCCGGTGTTCTCATAGACGATGTACTCGTCGTTCAGGTTGTTGTTGTCGTTGCCGTCGGCGTCTGCGCTCAGCCCCGCAATCGAGAGTTTACCCTCGCCGCTGTCGCTGGTTTCCGTGGCGGTCTGGTTTGCGTCCGTCACGTTCTCACTACTGGGAAGTGAGACGGTCAGGGTGTAGGTTCCGGGACCAAACGTGTCGGTATCGGCGTCAACGAACTCCTGTTCGGCTTCGGTTGCGGGACTCCAGCCGGGTCCGGGTTTCGTATAGCTCACGAGCGAGAGTTCGACCGGTTTGCCCTCGGTGACCGTGAACGTGACCGTTGCAGTCCCGTTTTCGACGGTGATTTCGTGGCTTTCGATGCGCTCTGCAACGTTGTTCTCTGCGTATGCGAACGCACCGGGCGCGCGCCGCATAACCGGTTCCTCGCTACTGCCGTGAAGGAACCGAATCAGTTGGTCGTTCGAATAGGTGCCTTCGGGACCGCGCAGGTTTTCAATAGGTTCGCCAACCACGAAGTCCACTTGGTAGTAGGCAACTCCTTCTTCGGCGGGTTGTTCGTTCGGTGTCGGCTCAACCGTGTCACCCTCAGCATCCGCGATAGTGATGTTCGCCGTGTCCGCGACAACGCTTCCGTTCTCGTGTCGGTACTGTCTAATGTCGAGGTCAACCAGCCGAGCGGTGAGTGTCTGACTCTCGTTCAACGGAATACCCAGCGGGGCAATGGTGTTTTCGTCAGCTCTAATCGTTTGCTCAATGTCGACAGTCACGTTTCTGTGCGTTCCCGATTCGGGGAGGAACGTGCCACCGATGCGGATGTTCTGCTCGTTGTAGATGGCGACGACTGCTCCCAACGAGCCGTTGTCGAAGGTGACTCGTGAAACCGTGACGCTGCTCCCGTCTGAGGTCTGGTCGTTGAAGACTATCGAAGCGTTCTCCTGAATCCGGGTCGCGTTCGGCCGGTCGAGCGGTTCGATAGCCGTTGGTCCGGTGTCTTCTCCGGTCTGTTCCGGTGTTTCTGTGGATGCCGCCACTGGTTCGCCAAACGGGGCAAGAATAGTTGGATTCCCAGCACCCCCGAGTGCGGTGACGTTTGCAGAAACGGTGTTGGCGTCGGTATCGACGGTGCTCTCCGGGACCGGTGACCACGTTCCATTGGAGTACGCATAGAGGCGAAGCGAGTCTTCGTTCACGCCGGCGACTTCGTCGTCAGTGTAGTGGACAGTGAGGTCGATGAAGGATTCTCTAAAATCACTGTTGTTCGTCACGTTCACGTATCCGCCGACGTTCGTCAGCCCATCTGGGCTTGCTGGAGGCGATTCGACCGCACCGAGTTTGATGTCCTTGCTCTCGAAGGAGACGGTCGCGGAGTCGAGTGCGAGATTCTTCACGGTATCGTTGACTGATAGGCCTTCGGTTGGATCGCTCCTCGAAGCGTAGGCAAAGCCGTTGTCGCTTGCGGTGTCGTTCACGAACCGATTGCTGGGGGAATCCTGGACGTAAAACCCAGCGAAATCGTTTCCGCGCGCAGTCGTGTTCTGAACCGTGACTCCCCCAGTGCCGAACGTGAAGGTGATGCCACGGGAGTTCGAGGCGACGACGCTGTTCCGTATCGCCCCAGAGGAGGTCTCATACGCGATACCGTCTCCCCAGTCGGTCACAGTGACGTTACTCACGGTGACGTTGTAAGCCCCGTCACTGCCGAAAACCACGATTCCGCTCGTCGGGAAATCGTCAACGCCGTCGATGGTGTGGCCCGCACCGTCGAAAGTGACATTGGGCGAGAGGATTTGGATGCACTGGTCGGTCGTGGTGTTTTCGATGTCCGCAGTAAGCACGTACCTGCCGGGTTCGCTGATTCCAGTACACGAATCGATTTCGGTTGGCGAGTCTCCTGTCGAGTTCGTTGTTGTGGTTTCTGTTGTCTCGTTCGTGGCCGTCGCGTTCGATTGCGTGCTATTCGATTCGGCGGCCTGTCCGTTCTGTTGGAGTTGTGCGTTTGCGTCCGCGCCGGTGTCTGTGGTGAATCCGGCGGCCGTACAACCGGCCGCGAGCACCATCAACACCGCCACGAGCGTGACGCTGAGCCGTTTCGGATTGTTCATGATTCACTACGGAGGACAACCCGAGATGGAATAAACTTTGTGTGCTATTTGCTTCGTTAGAGAAGCGAATATATACAATCACTCGGTGGCTAGCCACCAAGTTACGGTTGTGGTCGGTTCAACCGTATTCAGCGCGAGCGGGCGAAGCCCGCGAGCGAGAGAACTGACCGACGAGAGTCCGAGTGAGCGAAGCGAACGAGGACGGCGGGAGGGAGGGACGATTTTTAGCGTAGCTTTTTGTCCGACTGAGTGAGCGCAGCGAGCGAAAGGAGGTACAAAAAGGTCCTATTGGTAATCCACTTCGCCTTCACCCTCGCCGATCCACGCGCCGCGGTCCGGCTCTCTGGCTTCGAGTGGGTCGATGTCCTTGTACCACGGCACGTTTTTCAGTTGTTCTTTGTTGAGCGCGAGGTCGTCTTTGGTGTCGCCGGTGAACTCAAAATTTTCTGTGAGGAGGATG
>DASSKS010000044.1:0-3962 GCA_035690245.1 Halococcus sp.
GACCGTGAGGATTAATACTGGCGGGAGAATACCAAGATGACAATGGTAACTATTGATCTCGACGAGACAACAGTCGATCGCCTCGACCAGCTTCGAATCGACGAGGAATCCTACGACGAAATCATCACCGAACTCATCAACATCTACGAAACGCAGGAACGAACGCTGTTCAGCGGCGGTAGTCCCTAAGTACTCCGTGGCAGAAAGTCGAATGGAACCGACTACTAAGAGAGGTTGAGACCACCAATGTATAACAACATCCTGATCCCCACTGATGGAAGCGACGGCGTTCAAGACGCCATCGAGGAGGGCATCGCACTCGCTAAACAAACCGATGCGACCGTCCACGCACTCTACGTTATCGATAACCGCGACTACGGCACAGTGCCGGATGCAGAGTGGATGGGGCTGCAAGGGGCGCTCGAAAACGCAGGTGAAACGGCAGTCGAAGCGGTCGCGGAGCGCGCCGAAACCGCGGGCGTCGAAACCGTCACCGCAATCGAAGAGGGTACTCCACAGGACGAAATCGTCGAGTATGCCAATGAAAAGGGGATCGACGTGATCGTAATGGGAACGCACGGCCGCTCGGGCGTGGATCGGTTCCTACTCGGGAGCGTTACCGAGAACGTCATCCGACGTAGCGAAGTCCCGATTCACGTCGTCCGTATCTCCGACTCAGAGGAGTGACATCCTCCCCGCCGTGAACGGCGGAGCTTCCCTACAAGGGAACGCCGGACTGCTGTAGCCGGCGGTTTCAAGACGACCATTCCCTAAGCGTCATCTGCCGGGGTTGCTGGCTCTGCTTAGGGTGTCTCGGGGCGGTGTCACGACCGCTCCCATCCCGAGGCGAGTCATCGGCGTCCGTTTTCCAAGAACACCTCTCTCCCCACGGGTCGAGCCTTTTAGCGATGCTCGCGGCGGCGCTGATGTCCGCCTGAAATTCCGTCACGCGGCACTCCGGGTTCTGGCATACCAGTTCGGCCTGCTCGGGTCGGTGTCCGATGTAACCGCACTCGTGGCACTCTCTGGACGTGTACGCCGGGTTCACGTACTCGACGGGGATTTCGGCTTCCGTCGCTTTGTCCTCGACGCGCCCCTGTAGGCGAGCGAACGCCCATGCGTGGAGCCGGCGGTTCATCCACTTCCCGTAGTCGAGTCGTTCGCGGATGAATCCCAAATCCTCCATCACGATGACCGGCGAGTCGAACCGTTGTGCGTACTCGACGGCTTCGCGGGACGCTTTTTCAACGATGTCTGTGAGTGCGTTCTGGTAGTGTTCGAAGCGCTCATCAACACGCCATTCCGAAGCGTCACGTTCCTGTAGCCGGCGAAGCGTCGTGAACATCTCTTTACGGAGGTGTTTCGCTCGCTTCCCCGACCACAGCCGAGGTTGTATCGGAAGACCGCTTTCAAGGGCACAGCCCGTTATCAGCGCGGTCTCACCGATGTCGAAACCGACCGGCGTTCGCTCCCCGTCCGTCTCGGGTTCGGGAACGGAGAGCTCGACGGTGACGTGCAACACCCACGATGTGCGGTGTTGCTGTAGCCGTATCTCACCTGCCGATGCTTCGCCGTCAAGCAGGTCCGACCACAGTTCTCCCTGTTCGGGATTGATACGCAACGGTATCCAGAAGTTCGTGCCGCGTCCCGGTCGCGGGACCCACCACGTATATTCGTGGTCGCGTTCCGGCGAGTGGTCGAACTCCGCCGCCTGATTTGTCAGTCGAAGCGGATG
The DNA here is from genome assembly GCA_035690245.1 of Halococcus sp. Taxonomy (GTDB): domain Archaea; phylum Halobacteriota; class Halobacteria; order Halobacteriales; family Halococcaceae; genus Halococcus. The sequence continues at coordinate 1,736 of DASSKS010000044.1, forward strand.
CTTGTCGTCAAGCTCACGGGCGTTGTACGTCTTCCGAAGCTTCGGGACGTAGCTACAGAGCGCCGCTTTCGCCTGATACGGTAGGTCGTAGGGCGTGACGACTTCGCTGACGCCGTTCATCGTATCCGCGCCGGAGTCGAACGCTTCCGACAGGGCGCTTCGGTACACCCCGAGAGTGTCCTGTAGCTTCCGTTCCTTGTGGGCTGTAGGGGGTGCGAGCGTGGCCTGCAACGTCTTCGTGGCGGTGTTCATTGGTCCCCCACGTAGCCCATGAGAACGTCGATGCTCACCTGTCCGGTGCTGGCGAGGAAGTATCCGGGTTGCCAGAACGAATCAGGGAGCGTCTGTTTCACCTCCGGATGTTCGCTACGGATACGCCGCGACGAAACACCCTTCAGGGAGTTGATGAACTTCGTGAGGTCGGTGGTCGGCTTCGCGGTGAACAGGATGTGAACGTGGTCGTTCCCGCCGTTCACACTCTGTATCTCGACGCCGAAGTCACCTGCAACGTCGTTCGCAATCTCACCGATGCGCTCGTTGATGTCGTCGGTGAGGATGGTCTCACGGTACTTCGTGACGGTCACAAAGTGGTATTGGAGCGCGTACACCGTGTACGACCCGGTTTGCAGGTTATACTTCATTTGGCCTCACGATATTAGAGGGGCCAATTGACTTAAGCGTGACCCGTTGGGCGTTCGGACGGCAGAAACCCACGGTTCCGGCAGTTGCACAGTACCACGACAAAGCTTACGCGATTCACGCCCGCCCTTCAGCCCTTCGGGCTTCAGGACGGGATTCTCTCGCTGATTCAAATAGCGCAGACGCCAGTCAGTTCCCCTTCACCCTCTCGTAAGTTGGTGAGTGTCTCTAGACATATTTATATCGAATCTAGGCTGGTTCTGATGAGCTTAAGACGCATCAGAGGGTTTCTATTGGGGTTTATAGCCAAATTAGCGTAAGATTTTATTTTCTGCCAGCCCATACCATCGACTGGTGGTACCAATGGCACTACCAACCCGATCAACCGACAGCTGGCTGCAAGGACTCGACACCCCATCCCGGCTGTTTGGCCGGGGTGGCGATGCCGACGTTGAACTGTACGAAGAAGACGGCGAGTTCGTCCTCACAGTCGAGATGCCGGGCTTCGATCGCGAGGAAATCGACGTCAACTGGCACGAAGGCCGACTCCGCATCTCGGCCGAACACACCGACGAGGAACGCAACCGAAAACGGACGTACCATCGCACGTTCCGGATGCCACGCGCGATCGAACCCGAGGACGTCACCGCCCACTATCGGAATGGCGTCCTCGAAGTCACGCTCCCAGCCCAGCCGGATACGTCCGAGGCTGGCCACTCAATCGAAGTGGAGGGATGATCGATGACGTTCATGGTACCGTACGACGGGTCGTACCTCTCGGACGCCGCGCTCACGCGGGCGACCGAGTACGGCAACTCGCTCGATGAGGACGTCATCGCGGTGACGGTCATCCCCGAGAACGACGCGCTGTACGCCAGAACCAAAAACTGGCTCGACGCCGGTGAACCGTACGACATCCAGGAGGTCGCCGGGACTGTCCACGAGCAGGTCGCCGAGTTCGCCCCCGAGGCGTCGTTCCGGTACGAGCGCGCCGACTCCTCGGACGCCGAAACCATCGCGACCGAGATCCAGAAGCTGGCGCGGGACATCGTGCCGTCGGTAGTGTTCCTCGGGAGCGACAACATCGGCCAGATCACGACGCCGGTAACCAGTGTCGCCGGCAACGTCGCCGAGGATGCCGAGTACGATGTCCACGTCGTCCGGTACTTCTCGCCGACCGCGATCCAGGAAATCGACGCGAGTCCCGAGTATCCCACCGCCAGCGACTAACCACCGGCGATGAGTCGGTTGCGTGCTCCCGTCGGCGGGACGCACGCGACACTCCCTTCGTCTTCACCCGAGCGCGAATGATCAAGTTCGACATCGACATCCCGATTCCAAGTAACCCATGAACTACGACGAATTCATCGGGCAGGTACAGTATCGTGCGGAACTGGGGTCGCGTGGTGAAGCCGTCCGAGCAACTCGTGCGACCTTGAAAACGCTTGGCGAACGCCTCCAGCCTGATGAGGCGAAGGACCTCGCGTCGCCACTCCCCAGGGAGATCGATCGATTCGTCGCCACCGCTGACTCGGGCCAGTCGTTCGGATACAGCGAGTTCGTTGAACGAGTCGCCGAGCGCGCCGAG
>DASSKS010000045.1:0-2958 GCA_035690245.1 Halococcus sp.
GAGTTGTTGACCGCGACCCGCGAACCGGGTTCTAGGTCCTCGCGCATCTCCGTTGTGACCTCGGTGAGCGCTTCTTGGTTGTTGCCGTGTTGTTTGATGATGACGCCCTCGTCGGTGATTTCTTGGACCGTGGCGACGAACAACGGCGACTGTTTCAACTTCTTGTTCTCGTGGTTGAGGCGTTCTAACTTCTGCTGGTATTTGTTGTTCTCTGCGTTCGCATCCAGCAGTTTATCGCGCATCTCCTCGTTCTGGGCGTCGAGAATGTCGATGCGCTCCCTGAGCGCTTCGAGTTTCTCTTGTTGTGAGTCGTCGGTATCGTAGGGCTGATTCACGTCGTCCACCGTATCGGTCATTGGCCAGTGATAGGACACTCTTTCATAAGAGACTTCGGGTCACCCGAGAACCACCCAGAAGTCGGTTTTCGGTGGTTCTCACCCAGTTGTCAGTCCGCACTCTCGCGCACGTGAGAGAGCGCTTCACTAGCGAGGTCAGTAGTACGATAGCCGCGCTCTGTGGCCACCTCACACTCTTCTATGAGTCCCGCAGCACGCAATTCGGCACACACTCCGTGCAAATCGCTCTCACAGAGGTCGTATTCCAGTAGCTCGCGCACTGACAGCGGTCCCCGAGAATCGATTTCGCACAACAGCCCGAGTATGCGGTCGTCGTGTACGGCAGTCATCACTGTCCGAACTGATTCGGGAACTGTCTGGGAAGCAGTGACGAGCGCCGACTCGCCCGAAACGGCTTCGAGACGCGCGTTGTCGAGATACCGCTCCTCGCCGGTCTCCGGGTCGCGCACGCGGCTCGATTCCGCAGAACGTTTTAGGAGGAGATATTTCCTCCCGGTCTCGTCACGAACGGTCTGCATACAGCGCGTACACACGATGGCCGGTTAGCGCTTCTGTTGTGGCTCGGTTTCCGGCGTCGTGTCGGGAATAGCACGCCAGTATCTGAGATAGCCGTAGATGAGTGTGACGATGCCGAGTGCGACGGCACTCCCGCCGAGTTGCCACTCGCCCCGAAAATAGACGAGCATGAGACCGAGGCTCACCGCGAACACGCCGATGTTGACCGCGACGACCACCCGCCAGAACGCCTGCGCTAGCTCCGGCGGAACATCCACGTCCGACGTATCGGGAATCGAAACCGACGGGATGTCGGGTGCGTATTTCGTTTCGGGGTCGTCGGGTTCGTGCTCGGTCGAGCGATTCAACGGGTCATCGAACACACAGTCACTACCGCAGTGAGCCGACAAAAGCGTTCTGTGAGCGACGCACGCCGACCGGGGGGATTTTTAGCGACGGCACCGAAGCACACGATATGAGCGAGACGGGGGACACCGAGCAGGCGACGCTCCTCGATAACGGTGATTCGGGTGCAGAGCGGTCGGCGGCGGCGGTAGCTGCCCACGTTGCCGGCGACGGCGGACGAGACGCAGAACTCGTTGACCCGACCGAACGGCGCTATCCCGAGACCGATGGCACCGTAGAAATCGCCGTCACGCAGGTCGATTACACCGTCGAGGGCACAGGTGAAAGAGAAACCCCGATTATCCACGTTTTCGGGCGCACGAGTGAAAACAACCTCGAACATATCCGCGTCCACGACTTTCGACCCTACTTCTATGCGCCGACCGCGACGCTCTCCGAAGACACCCTCCAAATCGACCGTCTCACCGGCTGGGAGGAGACAGGAGACGACGGCGAACCATACGAAAGTATTCGCGGCGAGAAGCTCACCAAAATCTTCGGGCAAACCCCGCGCGATGTCGGTCAGATGCGAGAGCGCTTTTCACACTACGAGGCCGACATCCTGTTTCCGAATCGCTTTCTCATCGACAAAGACATCCGAAGCGGACTCAAAGTTCCCGAACGGCGCGCATCGGATGACGCATTAGTGGTTCCTCACGACGAAGTCGAACCAATCGAGATGCAAGCAGACGCCCGCGTCTCTACGTTCGACATCGAGGTCGATGACCGCTCAGGATTTCCCGAGGATGGTGAAGAAAAAATCATCTGTTTGTCGAGTCACGACTCCAGACAGGATGAATACGCCGTCTGGCTCTATGAAGCACCGGATGGGGCGGCGTGTCCCGACGAACTCGCGGGCTACGAGGGAATCGAGAGCGAGTTCGATGCCGAAGTTCATCGCTTCAGTAGTGAAGAGGCAATGCTCGCGGGCTTTCTCGATTATGTAGAGAAAACAGACCCTGATATTTTGACTGGTTGGAACTTCGCTGACTTCGACGCACCCTACTTACTCGACAGGCTAGAGGTGCTCGGCGGAAGCGACTGTGAGGAATTCGACCTCGACCCGAATCGACTCTCGCGGGTGAACGAGGTCTGGCGAAGCGACTGGCAAGGTCCGAACATCAAGGGTCGCGTGGTGTTCGATCTCCTCTACGCCTACCAGCGCACGCAGTTTTCGGAACTCGATTCGTATCGACTCGACGCCGTGGGCGAAGTCGAACTCGGGGTCGGTAAAGAACGATACGCTGGCGCGATTGGCGACCTCTGGGAGCAAAACCCAGAACGCCTGCTCGAATACAACCTTCGAGACGTGGAACTCTGTGTCGAAATCGACCGCCGACAGGGCGTGATTCCGTTCTGGCAGGAGGTCGCTTCGTTCGTCGGGTGCAAACTCGAAGACGCCACCACACCGGGCGATGCGGTCGATATGTACGTCCTGCACAACGCCTATGGAAACTTCGCGCTGCCATCGAAGGGCCAACAGGAAACTGAAGAATTCGAAGGCGGTGCGGTGTTCGACCCCATCACAGGGGTGCGAGAAAACGTCGCCGTGCTGGACCTCGCCTCGCTCTATCCGATGTCGATGGTCACCATCAACGCCTCGCCAGAGACCAAAGTCGATGCGGACTACGACGGCGAGACCTACCGCGCGCCGAATGGACAGCGCTTTCGGAAGAAACCCGACGGTATCATGCGCGAGATG
>DASSKS010000046.1:0-10028 GCA_035690245.1 Halococcus sp.
CCACCGAGAACAATTCAAGGAGCCAATGACCCGCAACCTCACTCTCCGCCAGATCGTCGTGGGACTGATTTTGATCATGGCCGTCTCTCTCGTCCTCTCTACGCCGGTAGTCGGCCAAGCACAATCCGGTACGGCTACTCCCCAGCAGAACACCAGTAGCGCCAACACGGCTGTCGTTTTCGAGAATCAGACTTCGAACGGCTCGACCGTCGTCATCGAGCGCGCAACGCTCCCCGAAGGCGGATTCATCGCCCTCCACGCGGGCGGCTATGCGGTCGGACCAGCGCCTGCCGATGCCTCGATTATCGCCACCTCGGAGTACCTTTCCGCCGGGTCATACACGAACGTCACCGTCAAGGTCTCGAACGCGCCACCGGGGAACTATCCCGGCCTGAATCGCTCGCGGTTGAACGAATCGGGAACGTTCGCCGCGACGCTGTACCGGGATACGAATGGTAACCAGCGATTCGATTTCGTCCGGTCGTTCGGCCAGACGGATACAGCGTACACGGCCGAGGGCGAGCCGGTCACCGATACGGCGCGCATTGCGGTTCCATCAGCCGAGGAGGAGCGCCGCATTGCGTCGGTGTCGTTCGAGAGCCAGACCCTTCGGAACAACACCCTCGTCGTGGAGAGCGCGCGGCTTCCAGAGGGCGGATTCCTCGTCGCGCTCAACGCGAGTTACCAGCGAACCGGCGATCCGCTGACCAGCGCGGTCGGGATTTCCCGGTATCTCGCACCGGGCAACTATACGAACGTCCCCATTCGGGTGCTTCCCGGCGCGCTCAACGAGTCCCAGATTGTGACGGTCATTCCGGCACAGGACACGAACGGCAACCGGCGCTACGACTACGTCCGCTCGCAGGGGTTCCAGGACGTAGCGTACGTGACGGCGAACCGCTCGGGGATCGTTGCCGCGAGCGCACAGGTCAGCGTTCCGTCCGCCGAACCGACGCCGACGCAGAGTACGCAAACCCAGACCGCGAGTCCGCAGGCCACATCCACCTCGACGCCCACTGAAACGCGCTCGCCAGCCGTCGAGAACGCTTCGAGCGGATCGAACAAATCCACTGGTCTCCTCGATTCGCTCGGAATAGTGGGTATCGTCGTGATTCTCGCGCTCATCGCGGTGAGCATCATCGCCATTCGCAGAATCCTGTAATGTCCACCAAAGCTACCCTTATCTCACGACGACAGTTTCTCGCCGGGTGCGGAGCCTGCGCTGGGGTGGCACTCACGAGTAGCCCGGCCGCGGCCGACGGGTTCGAGAACGAAGCTCTCGGACAATTCTCACCAGGAGACGTACCGGGACAGATCTCGCTGAAGGGACAGGCCGAAATCGCCGATGTTGACCGCCAACTCGCCCAACAGCGCGGTCCCATCGAGCGAACCATCAACGCCGTTTCGGAACTCGGCGTTACGCCCGACCAGCCAATTAACGAGACGCTCCCCGACGCAGTTAGCGACCTCTCGAACGTTCGGGTCGTGTTTCCCGGCGATGTCACCTTTCGCGCGACTGACCGGATGGTGCTCGACCCGGCGGGGCCTATCGAACTTATTGGGAACGGCACGACGATACAACTGGAGGCAGGGCTGAAGGCGCGCGTCTTCAACTGTCCTCGTTTACCCAGCGGAACGCTGATTCAGGGTTTCGTCGCTGATATGACCGCGCAGGGAACGCGAACGGGCGTCCGGGTCGGTACCGCTGGCGTGGTTGAACTGCGTGACATCACGGTGAGAGGGTACGCTCCGCCAGTCTCCAGTGACGTTGACGACGCGGTTCCGGCGGTCCTCATGCCTATCGCGCGCGCCTCGGGCGGCACCGTTCGGATGACCAACTTCCGAGCGACCGGCGGTACAGCGGCGGGTATCCACGACGATATGGGGAAACCCGCGTCAGCGCCCGAGAACCGCCTCGACGGGATGATAGGGCTGTGGGTCGGACAGGCGAACCTCGGCACCATCCAAATGGTTGGGTGCCAGCTGCGCGGGTGGTCGAACGGGACCTACTCGGGGCGAACGAACGGACAGGTGCAAATTCTCGGCGGGACCTACTGGAACAACTTCAACTGTCAGGCGAGAATCGGCGGTGGGTCACTCATCGACGGCGCGACGATGCTCCTCGACGGACGGATGTGGTCGATGAAGAAGAATCCGGGTCCGTACTCGCTTGGTGAGAACCAAGGAATCAACGCCGTTCGCATCGAGACTGGCGGCAACAAAGGGACTCAGAACGAGCCGGTGACGCTCCGAAACCTCGATATTCGCGGCATCTCGATGGAAACGAGTTCGTCGCTCGTGAACATCGAGGGGAGCGGGCCGAGTACGATTCTGGAGAACTGCAAAGTCACGAATCACATGGGCGTTCCGGCGATTCTCGCGGCTGCACCGGGTTCGCAGGGTGGCTACAGCGCAGCACCCATCACGAACATCATGGTGGACTACTGCCTGTTCACCGGGAGTACGACGGAGGTCGCCGTCGTCAACGAGCGTCCGAACTCGCGTATTCAGCGGACGTGCATCCAGATTCCGGGCGCTGGACCAGAGAGCATCAGTGGGATGCAAATCGGCCCGGCGGTGAGCTTCGGCCCGCAGTGCAGCGCGGGGAGCGGTCTCGCTAATCCGAAGAAAGTCGGCAGCCCCGGCAATATCAGTTCGCTACCCGCCCCGAGCTACAACGGCTCCACAGGGACGTTTTCACGTTCGACGCCGAGCAAGAAAGCGGTCGGAGCCGGCGCAGGCGGGATGTTCGCGGCAATTTTCGGCGGGTTTGTCGGCGGACTGGGGATGCTCTTCATAATGATATTCGTCATTCCGGCGGCGCTGTTGTTCCTGTCCCTCTGGCAGATTCTTGGCGATTGAACGGTTCACGCTGCGAAGAACCGTCGAAGAACTCCGACGGCCCAGCGCAAGACGACGAATAATACCACGAGATAGAGAACTGCGGCTGCCACAATTGGCGCTCCAAACAAGGTGACAACGGGTATTGCGAAGGTCCAGAGCCAGTCCATGAACGGTTCGCGGAAGTGATAATAGCCGATCAGAAGACCAGCCAGACAGATGTATCCGATGAACTCCCACGTTCCTTTATTGACCATCGTATCCCGATTCGAGAGTATCTAATTCATCCCGCATCTGCGCTACCCATCGTTCGAATTCGTTTCGTATGATCTGTGTGGCTTCCTGAACGGGAACCGACGAAAAAACGTACTCCTGTCCGCCGTGTTCGGGGACACGTCGCCGTCGCGTAACGAGGCCGGTTTCGTAGAGTCCGTTGAGAGCTTCATAGACATTACTCGGGTGGCGGTCAAGATTCTCCCCGAGGTCCTGAGCAGTGTTTTCTCCCCGATTATGAAGCGCGAGGTAGGTACGTGCTTCGCGCTGTGTGATGCCGAATATGAGGTTCATGACTGCTTCACTATGGAGTTCATCATTACGGAGCAACTTCCGAAACTGTTGAACGCGGCGTGTCGAGGTCTGATCGGAGACGGTTTCGCACATATGGAACCTTTTTAGCGGACACATTAAATGAACTATGCCTATAAGTTTAATTGACATTTTCAGAATAGGTCACGTGATTTTCTGCCGGGACAGTGAGATGGATTCTCTGTTCCAAACTGTCAATTAAAATCAATTGCCTAAATCATTCTATGGTATGCGAAAATCGTTATGCATGGTTCGTGTACGAGATGCCGGCTGGGAGCAGGATACAGGTTTCCAACCAGAGGTAGTACATACAGAATCCCGAAATTCCAGTACCTCATTATCCCAATCCCAAAGCGACACTCACACCAACGAGGTCAATCGACCGCCGACACGTATGCTGTCAGCGAACGGAACGCAAGCAGCACGACAACCACGCCCGCACCTCGATTCGCCGGGCGATCTGGCTGACGTGATACTCCTCGTACCGAAGACAGTCGCCAAGAACTTCCGATGCTGCCATCGTCCACCGAAAGACCCGGACGCCGAGGAAGACACGCGGTGCAACCAAGATGGGGAGTACGAAGAATGGTCGTTGGCAGAGGTCGAGAATAATCGACGAGTGAGACGGTGTAAGATGTGTTTCAACTCGCAGTTCGAGGATACACTGACGCCAGAGGGTGCCTATGGTCCGGCAACGACTACTTGCCCGAACTGCGAGAAGGTTGTTTCCCCGTTCCGGTACGGTCCTCACATCGAAGCGTGCGTGCTCGCAGAGAGCTGGCCCGAACCTGTATTTTCGTAACCTCCCTCTCCTAACTACTCACCCGTTCGGAGTCGCTCCTTGAGGACGGGGTTTTTCGCTGAAGGGGGAGATGGCAGAATCAGGCGACGGCGGAGGGGCCTTTAAGTAATATCGAGGGGCTGCCACCCCCATAGCCTTCAATACTGTCTCGGGTCGATAGCTGAGTATCCCGCAAGGGGCAACGCGCTGTTGGTCTCTGACGGGGATCAACGGCCGAAACACACGATCCATGACGAACACAGAACGACTTCGCGGCCTCATTTCGACGCTGAAACGCATCGGCGGACGACTAGCACGGTACGCTCCAGCGGGCGCGCTCGCGGTGTGGATCGCGGTCCTCTCGATGGCGACGCCCGCTGCCGCCCAAGGACTCTGTTCGATTCCGGGAGCAGCTGGCCCTCTCTCACTCGGGTTCGGAATCATCGTGTCGGTCATCGCTGCTGTCGCCCTCTTCAAGTTCGGTGGGACCATCCTGAAAGGAATTACCGGCGGCGGACGGGGCAATGCGAAACTCCGCATTGGAGCCATCCTTGCCCTCATCGGACTCTTTGTGGCTGTCGGTGCGGATTCGATTGTTCCGTGGGTCATGCAACAACTTGGCGGCAGCCCCGGATCGGTCGATATCGGCTGCATGATCGGTGGCGGAGGCGGCGGAGGCGGCGGTGGGTGACTCCTCACTGACCTACTGATGTCCCGCTGATACGCTCGGTTCCCGACTGAAATCTACACGCTACACCCATCATGAGCCACGACTTTCGCTGCACACAGAGCCGGTCGCCCGTCTCGCTCGCCGTTGTCACGGTCGTCGTCCTCGTAGCGCTCGTAAGCGCCGTCAGCTTCGGTATCGGCATCGGCGTGAGCGCTGCTCAGGCCGCCCCGAACGGGAACGGGAGTACGCCGACGAACACGATGCCCGCGAACACGACCGGGAGCGAGGGCGCTCCGCCTGCGTCTGCATCCGGTAACGGAATGAGTCAGCTGGACCGTTTGAGACGGACTTCCGCCCCCGGACAAGGAAGCCCTAGCCGAAACGCCAGCACGAATACTAGCGGGACCGGGAGTGCTACCAGCAATTCACCGGGCGTCGTCGAACCGGACGAAACATGGAGCGAGTATATCGGAGCGAACGGAACGAACGGTTCCGCAAGCGGGCAGAACGGTGGCAGAGGTGGCGGTGGAATCCTCGGAACTGCTGGTAACATACTCGGCGGAGTCTACGACACCGGCGCAGGATTTTTCGATTGGCTGGCAGGCGGGACCGATGAATACGTTGGCGGGTTCTTCAAAGGCGCACGCGCGTTTTTCAGTTGGATGCTCGGTTTTTTCATTAAACAGGCGGCCAGTATTGTAAACGAGACGATTGATAAAGCGGTCGAAGCGATGAGCATGACGCCCCACCCGAATCGGGTCAACAATTTCTATCACAATCCCACGAACCCGCCGTGGGGTATCGTTTACGACACATGGCGAGAGACAGGCCAGCCGCTCACGCGGTTGCTCTGGCTCTCAAGTCTTGGATTCTTGATGGCGTTCGGCAATCAGTTCGGCGTCGGTGTGATTTCCTACGCCCGCGAAAAGCAGGGCTGGTTCGGCCTTGCGCTTACGGCGTTTTTCATTACTGACGCGGGGTGGACACTCACCAATATCGTCCCCCACGTTGTTGATGTATTCACTCAGTCGTTCGTGAACGACATCACGACGACTTCGCTGATGGAGAGCGCTGCGAAGGGTCTGGTAGTCCTGTTCGTGCTGGTGTTGGTCTACTTCGAGTTCTTTTTCGTCGTTTTCCTGTTGTTCGTTGCAGCGATTCGAATAGGAGTCATCATCGCGTTCGCACCGTTCATTCCGGCGCTCGTGGTCGCGTGGTTCAGCCCGTTCAAGATGCTGTCCGCGATTGCGAAGGCGGCGGTGCATCTCTGGCTCGTTCTCTTAGTCTCAGCCATGCCCTCGTCGCTGTTCCTCAACGCGGCATTCAACATGGCCCAAGCAGCCGCCAGCGGAAATGCCGGACCACTCGGCACGATAATGGTGATCCCGCTGATCGTCGGCGGACTGCTCGCAGCGGCACTCATGCCGTTCCTGTTGTGGAAGGCGTCAAGCAAGCTGATGGGGATGATCGGGTCCGGTACGCCCGGCTCGCAGTCGAGTCCGCAGTGGCGCGAGAAAATGAGCGAATACCGTCGGAAAGCCGCTCGTCCTAATCGTTTCCAGCGCGGATTCCGCCGGAAAGACCCCGTTGAGGACGACGGTGGAACCGGCGCACACCGCGCTGGGAGAGCAACCCGCGACGCTCCGAGAAACGCGAAAGGAGCAGCAAATTCGGCGACGACGAAAGCGCGTACCGCCTCCAGTACGGCGAAAACCCGCGCAGCGAACATGAAGGACAGACTCTCAAACATCACTTCGTAGTCGTAACCACGCTACACTCCATTCACACCAATGACACCACGACCGGACGACACCCACGATGAATCGACTTCCACTCAGACGAACGGCCGGTCGTTCGCGCTGATTCCACAGGACAAAGACCACGGTATCCACACGGTCGCGGCAGGACTCGACCCGGTGGATTTCGGCATGGTGCTGTGTACGCCGATGATAGTCTTCCTGATAGCGACCGACATCCTCGGCTACTCGATGTCGTTTCGGCTCATCGGCGTCTGTCTCGCAGCGGGTGGGGCGTTGTTCCTGCTTGCGAAGTACGCGCCGTACTACCTGAGTCCGCGCGAACTCGTCCGCCGAAACCTGAGCTACGCATGGCGGCGCATCCGAATGCCGCTGGTCGGTGAAGAAGCCCGCAATGTGCCCGGCATCGCAGCGGTTCACCGCAAGTTCGACGCGCTCGAACACGAGGACGGGTCGATCTTCGGCGTCGTCGAGGTCACGCCGATAAACGCCAGCCAGTTCAGCGAGGCAGACTGGATTAACTGGGCGAGCACCACTGCCGACGCGCTCGACACCAAGATCAGCAAGTTCGAAGACGAAGGGTTCGACATCAAAATCCGGTGGGAGCAGTACGAATATACGCCCAACGAGGTCGCGGCACTCCGCGAGGCACAGACCGATGGAAGCCTCACCGAGTACGTCCGCAAGTGGGCGAAGGCGTGTGAGAACTTCTTGATCGGCGGCGACCCCGACGACGAAGACGACCACGGGTATCTCATCGAGAAGGGCGTGATGGACCGCTCGATTCAGATCATCGTACCAGTCGGAAACGATGAAGGCGTCGATGTCAGCGCTCTCGAATCGAGCATCCGTGATTATGGTCTGATGCAGTTGACCGACGCCCAGCGGGTCGGACAGGGCCGGTTACTCGATATGCGGATGAATCAGGTCGAAGACTTCGTCAACACTGTCGCCGCTGGCCGACAGCTGAACACTGACGAGGTGATCGCGCTCCAACGCGCTCACTGGCAACACGAGCGCGAGCTTGACCCTGCGGATGTGAACACTGCTGGTCCGGTCTTTGGGTCCGAGGGTGTTCGCAATGCCACCGAGCGGACGCAGACCGCCACTGCCGACGACGCAGCGGAAGCGCAAGCGACCGTTGCTGACGGTGGGACAGCCCAGCCAGAGTCGCCGACAGAGCGCGGTGACACAGAGACAGCAGCCGATGACGACGCCGAAGCAGAGACGACTGACGGCGCGCTTGCGCGGGCGTATGACCAACTGAAAGCGTCGTTCGTGTCACACGCCGACGAGACGACGCGCAATCGGATGTATAACATCTACGCGCCGCAGGAAGTGGATGAACACAAGCGCCACGTCAATCTCGGCGATGGCGAGCAATACGCTCGCAGTCTCTATCTTACGGGCTGGCCAAAGAACCCGCCTCCGGGGCTGTTGGACTCGATCATCCACAATCCGGGCGTCCGGTACGCGATGGTGATGAATCTGCATACGACCGAGCGCTACGAGAAACGTGAGGACCTAAAAAAAGAGAAGAACAAAATCGCCGGGAGCGCCATCTGGTCGCAGTGGTTCGGTGACGGTGACAGCGCCGACGCCGACGCCGCCGGAATCGACAAACAGGACTTGCGCGACCATATGCGTGAAACGCGGGTTGATGTGAGTGAGACCACCGTCGTCATCACCGTATGGGGCAACACCCGCAAAGAAGTACGGTCAGCGGCGAAAGGGGTGAAAAACGAGTGTCGCCAGCACGGGATTCAGTTGAAAGGCGCGCGGAAAAACCAACTCGCCGCGCTCCAGACCACCGCGCCATCGGCCCGTGACGTATTTGACGAGAAAGTGGCGGTTGACCTCCGCTATGACCTGTCGTCGGATGCAGTGGGGACCGTGCTAAGTTTCGGCGGCGGTGTCCGCCAAGATGAGGGCGGGACGACGATTGGCTATGCGAAAGCCGGGCCGGGTGATAGTCCGATTCTCGGCGCGCTCCAAGTCGATCTCGATGCGCTCACTACCCAGCATCGCGGCGTGATGGGCCGGTCGGGGTCGGGCAAGACCGCCGGTGAAGGGTCGGACATCCTCGACGGCAACGTTCGCAACGACAAGAAGACGGTCATCATCGACATCGCCGAAGGGTTCGATGGGTCGGTCTACGCGCAAGCGGGCGCGAAGATCGTCGTCGGTGAGACCACCATCAACCCTTTCGAGGTGAATCCGCCCGAGGACGCCACAGGCACCATGACGCCGGTGACTGACAAGGCCGAAGTTATCACGGATATGCTGATGATTCACCTCCGCCAGCACGCACCGGGGGACGTTTCCGGGCTACGCCAACCGACCAAGGACGCGGTGATGACGACGTTCAAACGCTACGGCATCATTCCTGGCAAGATTGAAACACTCGATCCAGCCAACCGCGAGACCGATGGGTTCCCGACGCTCTCGGAGTTCTTCGAGAGCGTCGAATACATGAAGGACAACGGCGAGGAGTTCGTTCGCCAGAGCGTCGCTGAGGAGCGGGAAAACGACGCCAAAAAGCTGCTACAACACCTCAGCGCATTCGACACCTCGCAGGGCGAGGCCGATTATGGGTTCCTCGACGGTCAATCGGAGGTCGATCTGACCGCAGATACGGTCTTGCTCGACATGAATCGGTTCGAGGAGAAAGGCACCATCGAGCGTTCGATGCTCATGCGGCTCGTCACGGGCCAGTCCTACGAGATCGCCAAGCGCACTCCCCGCGACGTGCGCGTGATTGTCGATGAGGCGCACAAAGTCTTCCACGACGAGGAGGACGCCGAGGACTTCGAGGAATTGGTGCGCGCTGGCCGGAATTACGGCCTCTCGTTCGACTTCATCAGTCAGGCATCGCGGGACTTCGCCGAGGGACCGGCGGGAGTCATCGCCGACCAGTGTTCGTTGATGATCTGGCACGAGGTCGGGAAAATCGACGCACAGACGCTCGTTGAAGTGTTCGACCTCTCAGCCGAACGCGCGTCGCTCATCACGAGTGGGCTGGATACGGGTGACAACGACGGGTCCGACCGGAGTGAGGCGCTGGTATTCGTCGAGGACGAGGTGTACCTCGTTGAGCAGAAGCTCTCGGACTACGAGAAAACGCTGGTCGAATACAAAGAATCAGACGAGGGCGATTTTCGGGCGTACATGGCCCGCGAGACGCCCGTCCACGAGTTGCCCGAGGACGACATCGCGGTGATCGACGGTCTCGGCGACGACCCCGAATCCGTGAGCCAACTGTACGCGGCGGACATCATGACCACGACCGACCTCACGGCTGCTGGCGCGGAAGCGGTGGCCGAAGCAGCAGACGTAACGCCCGACCACGCGCTCTCCTGGATTCAACGGGCGTATCAGGGCGACTATCTCAGGT
>DASSKS010000047.1:0-2885 GCA_035690245.1 Halococcus sp.
GGTGAGGTCCGCGGTCGTGCCCGGATTCACGTCTGCCTCAACGAACTGTTCCGCGAGCGTTTCGGGGGCAACGTCTCCTCGCAGTGCTGCCCGTGCGCCTTCGGTGGCCTCGCGCGCAATCTGCTCACTGTGTGTTTTGGCGATGAACGTATCAGGCTCACTGGCTAGCAGTTCGAGAAAGGCCCGCGCAGCACGGTCTGGAACCGGTCCGTCACCGTTTTCGATGCGCTCTGCGGCCTCGAAACTCCGTGAAAACCGCGACACCCACTCGCGGGCAACCCCATCGCGTTCGACACTCGCCGCGAGCACGTCGAAAAGCGTCAGTTCTCGTTCTTCGATTTCGGGAATCGCGTCCGCTCCACGCCGGACATCGAGCGCTTCCATTCCCTCTGGTGGGTCGGAAACCGCGACATCGACGTGCTCGAACGCCCGATAGAACTCACAGGCGTCTTCGATGGTCGTTTTTTGGACCACTTCGCTCGCACGTTCGGGAGTGAGTTCTTCGTCCGCCGCACACACAAGCGGAACGAGGAGGAGTAGTGCGCCGAACTGGGTGTTGCCGCCGCGTTGGTCAGCCATTCCGCAGACTGCGCGCTCGAACGACTCTCCGACTGGCTCGCCTGCCTCGGCCATCCGAAGCCCCTCGCTCGCGCCGACTGCGCCGGCCATGAAATGCTCGAATCGGAGGTCAGGGTACTCGCGGTTGCGGTCAACGTTGCCGGGTTTCGGCGTGCTCGTGACTTCCAACAGTAGGGCGAGCTGGGCGTTTTCGGCCGGGGTTCTCATCCGCTCACTCCCGCTTGCGGTTCGGTTTCGAACCATCCATCGGTTGCCTCGCGCACGCGCTGAAGAAGCGCGGGCCGATCGCTTGGACGGCCAACACTCACCGCATCTGCGCCGTAGTCGAGGTATTCCCGAGCGGTTTCTGCGTCGCGGACGCCGTTGTTGGCGATGACGAACAACTCAGTCGTGTCCACGACCTCCTTGATGACCGGTTCCGAATCCATTGCATCGACGTGAATCACCTCCGCACCGGCGGCTTCGACCCAACGCGCTGTATCGGCAAGCGACACTCCGGGAACCTCCGCCCTGACTTTCACACTCACCGGTACACCTGTGCCGGCGGCAGCCTCGACTTGTTCACAAAGTCGATGAGCATCCCGCAGGAGGGTTTCGCCACAGCCAGCGGCGCACATCTCCTCTTGGCGGCAGTGAGCGTTTATTTCGAGGATAGCGTCGTGTTCGTGACAGACCTTGGCGACTTCCCGGATAGGGGCAAGCGACGCGCTACGGACGTTGACTCCCGCGCGAAGCGGGGCTTCATCGAGTTCGCGTAGCTGGGAGTCGATGAACGAAATCGGACGTTCGGGCAAGAATTCTTCACGACTGCGTTCGACCATCCGCCGGGCCGCCCGTCTCGACCCTTCGTCGACGGCGATACCGCCGAGAAACGCCGCACCGGCGTGTTCTGCTGCCCTGCTGGCCCACGCGGCATCTGATTCGCCGCTCAAACTTGCCAGTGCGAGTCGGGGCGAGAACATCAGATATCCTCCCGTGCGAGTTCCAGCGCGTCCTCGACTGCACGCATCACGCGCGCCGAATCCTCTGAATTTTCGATGGTGATGTCGGTCGTCACTGTCTGCCGACCGAGGGTCGTCGGGTCGCGCTCGTCCACGACGAACGCATCACAAAACGGATATGCTTCGGCCATTCCTGCCGTACTCGCCTCCAATCCGACGGCTTCCATGAGCTTCGCCGCCGGTCCCGAAAAGACCTGCTCGCCGATGAATGGCGAAACGGCGACCACGGTGGCTTCTGTGAGCGCCTCGGAAACACCATCGAGTGCGAGTATCGGACCGATGCTCGTCACGGGATTCGAGGGACCGATGACGACTGGCTCTGAAAGTGCCTCGACTACTTCCTCGGTTGCGTCTGCGTTCTCTTCTCCCCTGAATTCGATGTTCTCGACCGCTGGCGCTCCCTCGTGAGCGACCCAGAACTCCTGAAAGTGCATCGCGCCCTCGGGAGTGTGAACAATCGTTGCCACCGGGTCGTCGCTCATCGGCAACAGTGAAACGTCGAGCGAGAACGCATCGGCAAGCGTCTTCGTCGCCTCGGTGAGCGTATTGCCCTCCTCTATGAGGCTCGTTCGAAGGAGATGAATAGCTCTGTCACGGTCACCGATGGTCATGAACTCTGAGATGCCCGAGAACCGCCGCCAGTGCGCAAGCGGTCTTCCCGTGGTTTGTCGGTCGCTGGAGAGATAGTGAGGTTCGCTCTCGAAGCCTGCTCGCTCTGAGAGCGCGCGGAGTTCGTCGTGGGTTTCGGTGCTATCCCCGTCGATTCCCCACCACCGCTCGCGGTTGAGCACGCCCCCGCGCTCGAACAAAACCGTATCGAGGTCGGGACAGACGAACAGCCCACCGAGTTCTACGTCGTCGCCGGTGTTACAGACCACCGTGGTCGCTTCCGGGTCGAAGACTGACGTTGCACCAGTGAGAAGCTTCGGCGTGCCGGTGCCACCGGAGAGAAACGTCACCATGCCCGGAAAATCGACCGCGAGCGGGCTAAACCCTTTGCCCCATAGCGCGGGTGGAGTCCGTGGCCCAAAGACACGCTGGTGGAACTCCGTTCACTGTCGGCGTGGCCGGATTTTTGTGCGCCCCGAGGCTCAGGGTGTGATGACCGCACGCCCCTCGATTTCGCCGTGTTCGAGCATCTCTGCGACCTCGTTGATTTCACTCAGGTCGTGTCGGGAGGTGTGGAGTTCGACATCGCCGCGTTCGACCAGCGCAACGAGTTCTTGGAGTTCGGTGTAGTTGCCGACGAGCGTTCCCTGATAGGCGAAATCGCCGTTGACGAGTACCTGTGAGGGTTGGTGGACG
>DASSKS010000048.1:0-3189 GCA_035690245.1 Halococcus sp.
AGCCGGTTCATTCGGTATACTATGAGGGGTTTCTGCTTCTCGTGAGCATTCACCCGAACGAACGTAGTGAGCACGGTTCTTATAAAAAAGAAGAGTGGTTAGCGTCTCGCCGTCACGAACACCATCGGGGCGACCATCAGAAGGGCGATGCCGAGATAGAGGTAGTGCCCCGGAGCGTTGATGCTCGGCACCAGCATGAAAATCAGGCCGAAGGTCACGGTTTGGAGGGCGATGATTTTCGCAGACCGTTGGGTGAGCGCAGCGAGCAGCGCGAGCACGTAGATGACCAACAACACCTGTCCGAGGTTGTACTGGAGCAGGAAATTATCGACCACCTGTAGCGGGAGCGCGAACATCCTCGTCCTCGAATCGTTGGACGAGGGCTTCAAGCTTACGACCCAACCGTGTCAGGACTCCCCCGTCGGGCCGCTGAGGTCGAGCGGGCGAACCCAGCGATACCAGATAAAGAGCACCATCGACGAATAGCCAACGACCCACACGACCATTCCAGCGGTGTCGTATCCGAGGGCTGCGAGGGCGTACACCACGAATCCGGGAATGACAACGCCGGCAGTGAGCACGAGACCGAACGTCACCCGTTCATCGAGCGTCACGGACGTTTCACCCCGTTTCGCCGGGTCTGCTGACGGTTCATAGCCACGCTATGGGTTCGAGCAGCCTCAATGACTCGATTCGGGTTCATCGCGCACGATGGTCTGCGATTTCCGTGGAACGGTTCGGAACGACCCACAACGATGGGCGTGATTCAATAGCCCACTCGCCGTTCGAACAGTCGTCGACGGTGGCGGGACACCCGCCTACTCCGACTTCGGCCCTTCACAGACCACTGTGTTGGCCAACAGCAGCGAACAAATGCCATCCATGACAGCGAACGACGACCACACGACCGAACGCACCGAACTCGAAGCTGGGGATGTCCTCTATGACGACGAAACCGGCGAGGAATACGCAGTCATCGTTGACATCGATGCGGCGGGTGTCACGATACGTCAGGGTGATACCGAGAGTTTCGTCCCGCACGCGCTGTTCTCCCCGTGGAACGACGCCGGATTGGTGGTGTGCAAACAGCAGGCAAACGAGAGACGACAGGTGTTCCGTCTGGCGAAAGCGGGCCGAGCATAGCGATGAACACGAATGGAAGACACATATCTCTCGGGTATTGCTACCGAGACCAGTAGATAGTGCAATCGGCCACGAGGAAGAATACGGGCTTTCGGCCACTCCTCTCGAACGGTGAACAATCGAAGTGGCCGAATGGGACACCCACACAAAGCTTATGCTCGTCAACGGCGTATTCTCTGTTGGAGCGCGGCGTGCTCCACGGGACAGCGAGGGGCTTCGTTGCGTGGCATCACCTGTAACATCCCCTGCTGTCTTTTTCCGGCTACAACTGGTAGTGAGATCGTCCATCCGTGGGCGACGAACGCCCAACTGCTGTTCGGCTACAAAAGAACGCCAGAAGGCGAAGGGATCAACCGCGTCATGGGTCAACTAAAAGTCGCCATCACCGTCACGAAAATGATAAAACATCGAGTTCGGTGGAAAGATGCACTGAAGATGGTGTTTCCGTCGGACAGTAACCGTACAAAAGGCGGATGGGCCAACGCGGATTTGAACCGCGGACCTCCCGGTTATCAGCCGAGCGCTCAACCTAACTGAGCTATTGGCCCTCGACAGTTGGAAATTGTCCGTACCGTTTGTAAGCGTTTCTTTTCTGTACTCGTCCGCGTACCCTGACCCGGTTTGCGGTCTCGTTACTGTTGTGACTCCGTCGTGTCGTGTACCTCGTATTCGTCCGCTTCGACATCGTAGGTTTCATCGGGAAAGCCGCCGCCATAGATGCGACCGCTTGCGATACCATCCGTCGTCCGGTCGAGATAGGGTGCGACGACGAAACGTTTGATTCCCTTTCGGATGGGCCAGCGCGTCGGTGGGAGAACGAGCAACAGCCCCACGATGTCGCTGACGTATCCCGGCGCGAGGAGCGAGCCACCGGCGGCGACCACCAATCCCCCATCGAGGAGTTCATCGGTCGGTAGTTCGCCGCGCCTGACCTTCCGGCGGATTCGCCGCATCGTATGCCGGCCTTCTGCGCGCACGAGCAACAGCCCGACCAACGACGTGAGCACCACTATTGCGACGGTCCCGACCCAGCCGAGCGGCGTGAACACCGCCACCCCGATGAGGATGATGATGTCTATCAGTTGTGCCACTACCAGTAAGCCGAGCACCCGGAGTAGCATACCCCAATTCATACCCCTCCTACCAGTTCCGAACGCAAAGCCTTTTTTATGCTGACCGAGAGGTTATCTCGTATATCTTTTATATAATTTATTTGTCTTTTAACTACTGTGATTACAAAACGACATATGTTCGCGGTTGTGGTTCGTTTACAGTCCGTGCTGGAGCCTCGATAGCACGTGTCGTTTCGAGGTCGGGACGTTCAGCAACACTTAATGTTGCCGCTGGCGTTCACACTGACAATGGCCGGACAGGTTATCGCGGCAGTGCCAGCGATACTTTCGATTATTCTCTGGATTATCGTTTTGCTTTCGATCTGTTCGATTTCCTACTGGACGTATCTCCTCGTTTTTGTCGCCCGAGACTACGAGTTTCCGCCGGCAGAACACGACCCTTCTTCTGTGCAGGTACG
Source organism: Halococcus sp. (assembly GCA_035690245.1). Classification (GTDB taxonomy): domain Archaea; phylum Halobacteriota; class Halobacteria; order Halobacteriales; family Halococcaceae; genus Halococcus. Next base: position 2,675 of record DASSKS010000048.1, read on the forward strand.
TCTTTTGACGGTCGATTCACCGCACATCGTCCAAAAGAGTATCAATGCTATTCCCGAGACGATAACCGACCGTCACGTCATCGCAGAACGTCCCATGAAAATCGAGGGCGCGACCGTCCACGTCGTTCCCGATACCTTCGAGTGTGAGGCGATTCGAAAGGGCCGCGCGCTCGAATGGGCGCGCCAGAACATTCCCTGCGAGAAGGAATACATACTGTATCTCGACGAGGACAGCCTGATGACCGACTTTTCGGGAATCCCAGACGGCGACGTGATTCAGTTCAGAGAACGCCCGCGACGGAGCCAATCGTGGCTGTCGTATCTCGCAGAAATCTTTCGGATGGGCTTTCAAATCGAACAGCGCGCCTTCCCATCGCTTTCGGTTCCCCTCTATGCGTGGGGTGGCGGCATCGCCGTCAGGAACGAACTCGAAGACCGAATCACGTGGGAGCGCTCAACGATGATAGAGGACACCACCTTCATCTGGAACGCCGCAGCGGAGGCGGTCGATGTGG
>DASSKS010000049.1:0-4811 GCA_035690245.1 Halococcus sp.
CCACCTGCTGTTTTCCCTATACTGGCTAGTGTCTTCTGCACCGGATGCGCGGATATATAAATACACGGCGGCCTCAACGTCTGAATTGACCTGTCTGCTCTCGGGTTCAGAAGTCGTCGGGACATAAACACCCGCGAATGAGATGGAACACACTGATTATGCGTCCTTGCGAAGCAGATACAACCGTTGCGGCCGGTCCGAGAGGGCCGCAAACGCGAGATACCCATGTCACAGGCGAATTTCGATGACCTCGAAACGGTACTCGAACAGCCGGACGACGAGTTCAAAGCAAACCTTCCCGGCGCACTCGATGGCGCGGCGGCAAACACAGAACAGCTTCTCGCGCTCCACCCCGACGCCTTCGAACGGCTTACGGAACGGATGAGCACGCTCTCCGACATCGCTACCTACGCAAACGACGAACCCGACACAATCGAGGAATTTATTACGATTCTCTGGGATGGTCTCTCGCTCATCACCGAGATGATACCAGCAGTGGGTGAGGAAGTCACCGAGGAGTTCACCGTCAACTGGGAAGCCACTGATTCGTCAGTGGCGTTTCACATGGCATCCGACCCCGAGGCAGGAACGATTGCGGGCGGGCCGGGACTGCTCGATGACCCGGAAATCGAATTCAAGGGACAGACTGACGTGCTATTCAGTATGCTCAACGACGAGTCGTTTAATCCAACACTCGCCTACGTCCAGAATCGCTACGAAATCGTCGGCTCGCTCGAACGCGCGCGAAATTTCAACGCCATGATGAAGACAGTCAATGAGAACATGGCGGACCTCACCTAACGATGTCCAAACCGACCTCCCAACAGACGGCGAAATCGACCGTTCCCGGTCCGAGCGGTGTCGCAATGCTCGGCCGACTGCGCCGACTGCTCACCGAAGACACTGCCTCCTTGTTGCTCGATACCCGGCGGCGCTACGGCCCAATCGTGGAGCTATCCCTGCCGGGTGAGAACAACGCCTACCTCTTTTCGGACCCAGAATACATCCAGCAAGTACTCGAATCGAATCAGGGAAATTACCGAAAATCCGATGTGTATCACAACGAGTTGGCACGAATCTTCGGGCAGGGGTTGCTCACGAGCGAGGGCGAGCGCTGGATGCGCCAGCACCGCCTCATCCGACCGATGTTCCGGTCCGATACCGTGCGCTCGTTTGCCGAATTGGTTGTCGAGGAGACGGATGCAATGGTCCAGCGGTGGGCAGAACGCGACGAACCGATAGAACTCCTCAGAGAAATGGAGCGCGTAACCCTGCTCATCATCGGCAAGGCGATGTTCAGCACGGACATGGAGACCCATGCCAACGATATCGCCGCGTCGCTTCGCGTCATGCGGCGGAGTTTCCAGCGCCGAACCAGCGTGCTGCCGACCATCCCGGAGTGGGTGCCGACGCCACACAACCGCCGGGCGAGCGCTGCGCTTGAGGAGTTGAACGGAATCGTCTATGACCTCATCGAGGAACGTCGTGGAGAAACCGACAAATATGACGACCTGCTTTCGGCACTCATGGCTGCCCGCGACGAAAAGGGTGAACGGATGGCCGACGAGCAACTCCGTGACGAACTCATGACATTCTTACTCGCCGGCCACGAAACCACGGCGGCAGCGCTGACGTGGACGTGGTATCTGCTGGCTCGTAATCCAGAAATCCACGAGGAGCTTCACAAACGGGTTTCTGGGGCCAGCGCGGGCGCGTTCTCGCTGGATGGAGACGGCCCCTCATACGTAACACAGTGTGTGCAGGAAGCGATGCGAATCTACCCACCAGTCCCCGTTTTCTCGCGCAAAGCAATAGCAGGAGATGTCATCGGTGGGTACGAAATACCCGCCGGAAGCGAACTCATCATGAGCCAGTACGTCGTCCACCGCGACCCAGAACTATGGAGTACGCCGACCGCGTTTCGGCCCGAACGGTTCGCTGCTGGGACCGAGATGGAGCGTCCGCGATACAGCTACTTCCCCTTTGGTGGGGGTGCGCGGATGTGCATCGGTCGGCAGTTTGCGCTGATGGAAGCCCAACTCGTGCTCTCGCGTGCAGTCGCTCGCTACCGTCTCGACCTCCAGTCGCCGACGATTGAGCCAGGTGTGAGTTCTGCGGTCACGATGGTGCCCGACGAACCACTCGAAATGCACATCACGAACTGGTAAGACTCCCGTTATTTCATCTATCCTGCCAGCATCACTCAGAGTGTTCGCTCCCACGGAGATGGACGATATGCGCGCCTATCCGAAGCGCAATCGAAAGCGAGACAAACGTAAACGAACGAACAGGGACAAAAACCGTTAAATCGAGCGCAGTCCTATTCCCAATCAGTATGCACAAAGAAGAACTCTTAGAGCTACACGAGCAGATGGTGACCATCACCGAGTTCGTCAGCAAACGCGAGGATGTAGACCCGGCGCTGTTCGAACCCTACGAACGACTCGACGTTACCCCAGACGACGTTCACAAATCCAAAAGCGAACACAAACACGCCGTGTTCATCCTCGGCAACGCACTCGCCGAAGCCATGAGTGAAGACGAGTTCTCGGACGCTGGCCGCATTGGCAAGCGAATGCGCGAACTCGCTACCGACGCAGAACAAAAACTCTAATCCCCCGCGTTTTGCGTCACCTCCATTGCTCGCTTCGTCCCCTCACGAGCGAAAGGAGCGTTCGAACGGTGCTGGCGACTCCCTTTTGGTCGCGTTGTGAACCACAGCTATATCAGACGGCCACGTCGTAGTGAAAACAGCAACAATGCCAGACGATACACCAGAGGAGGCAATCGAGCGAGGACTGCAAGCGTACTTCGCAGGCGATACGATAAAAGACCTGCTCGAAGGTATCGACATCGACGCGCTGGCCGAGGGAGAAGCACTCGATGACGCCGTTGAATACGAACAGTTAGGGAAGGCACTCGGCGCGCTCATCGGACGGACAGCAGCCAAGAGCGTGAGCAACAGCGGACTGGTCGGCCGCGTCGTGAAGGAATCGGTCGGCAGCGAAGTGGGTGGTCGCGTCGGCAAAGCCGCCGTCGCGGCACTCGTCGAATACGGCGACACGAACGCACTCACGGAGCAACTCCAACAAGTGACCGACGCAGACCAATTCGACCGTCTCATCGAAAAAGTCACCGAAGCCGTCGCCGGGTCGGACATCGAAGAACTTGACTTCGAAGGCGAGGACGAAACCGACTGGACGGAAATCGAGGTCGAAGACACGGACGAGTGACCACGGAATAGTCGGTTCGATAGCGGTTCAGGATTCGAGTGCGTCGCGCGCGGCATCGAGTCCCGCCTCGATATCGGCTTCGTACCCTACATCCGAAAGTGCCTCGCCGACAGTTCTCACGCCCCGCAAAACCTGCTCGTCGGTGATGTGGCCCATATTGCTTACCCGGAAGATTTCGCCACCGAGGTGTGCCTGTCCACCGCTAATCGAGACGTTTCGCTCCGTGACGGCGGCGAAGAACTCCTCTGGATTTTCGCGGACCATCCCGGGTAACGACATCGCCGTGACGGTGTTCGAGTAGTCGCTTGCGTGGTTGAGACTCGGAAATCCAGAGAGACCCATCGCCGTGAATCCGGCGCGAAAGGCGGCGGCCTGTCGGCGGTGGCGGCGGATACGAGTCTCCATTCCCTCGGCTTCGATTTCCTCGACGGCGACAGCAAGCGCGCGAAAGAGCGGAACGGCGCTCGTAAACGGCGTTTGGTTGTCCGCAGCCTTTCTGAGATGCCAGTCGAGGTCGGCGTAGAAGGGTGCGCGCTCGCCGTCGATGTGTTCGACTACGCGGTCGGTCACGTACATCGCGCTGATGCCCGGCGGCGCGGCGAGTGCCTTTTGGGAGTCGGTGATGGCGATATCGACGTTCCAGTCGTCGATGTGGAAGGCGTCTCCACCAATGGAGGTCACTCCGTCCACGACGAATCGGGTGTCGTGTTCGCTCGCTATTTCGCCGACTTCCGCGACGGGATTGAGGATACCTGTCGAGGTCTCGTTGTGGACCATCGTTATGAGGTCGGTGTCGTCGGTGACGGCTTCGGCCACGTCGTCCGGCGAAAGTGACTCGCCCCACTCGACTTCGACGGGTGTGACCTGCGCGTAGCGCTCGGCGATGCGTTTGAATCGCCGCCCGAATTTGCCGTTCACGAGCGCGACGACTTCGCTATTTTCATCCACGAGATTCGCCACTGCGGCCTCCATTCCCATCGTCGCCGTCCCGTTGAGAACGAGGCTCGTTCCCCCAGTGGAAGTCGATTCCGCAGAAAGCGTCGCGTGTTCGAAGACGTACTTCAGCCCCTCTTGTGCGCGTTCATAAACCGCCTCGAAATCCGAAGAGCGGTGTGAAATCATTTGGTCATCCATCGCCTCTCGAACGTCTTCGGTGACGGGCACCGGACCGGGATTCAGTAGCAAAAACTCGTCGGTCATATCCAACGGTGCGTCTCGGCTCACATAAACATCGCCGTTGTCGTTCTTTTTGCCGTCGCTGTCCGTACTGTCACAGAATCGCCGTGTCCGTGATGGACAGTAAACAACCGGTTCGCAAGACATATCCGGCAGAATTCTTGCCTCGGTAGGCTCTGTCGGTATCCCTCGGTTTATCAAACGAATCGGAGATTGGTTACACCTGTACGGAGGAACGCGCCTGCGGATAGGGCCAGCTAGAACGGCAACCCAAACCCGACCCAGCCGAGGGTCAACAGTATCCCGTATAGCGAAGCGGTGATGGCACCGACGAGATAACAGATGCCGACGAAAAACCGCCTCCATCCTTCGGTGCCCCAATAACAGTACCCACCGAACGCG
>DASSKS010000050.1:0-2216 GCA_035690245.1 Halococcus sp.
AGTAACACCGGTCTTCCATTGCTGAATCGAGCAGACTCGGAACGTTGCCCTCGATGGGTTGGAGGCGCGGCGCGGGGTTATCGAGGTCCGGGATGCTTCCGAGCAGTCCCTCGGTGTAGGGATGAACGTGTCCTTCGAACACTTCTTTAAGTGTTCCGCGCTCTACTAGTTCGCCCGCGTACATCACGCCCACTCTGTCTGCCATTCGTGCGATGACGCCGAGGTTGTGTGTGATGAGGACGATGCTCATGTCCTGTTCGTTTTGGAGGTCTGAGAGGAGTTCGAGGATTTGTGCTTGAATCGTCACGTCGAGTGCAGTCGTCGGTTCATCTGCGATAAGGAGGTCTGGTTCGCCCGCGAGCGCTTGGGCGACCATCGCACGCTGGAGCATCCCTCCTGAAAACTGGCTCGGGTACTCCTCGTAGCGCTCCGCTGGGTCGGGGATGCCTACCATATCCAGCAAGGAAATAGCGCGCTCTCTCGATTCTCGGGAGACATAGCTCCGCCGAGGAATCACTGAATCCATCAGAAGCGACCCGAGACCGTAGCCCTGCGTGCGCGAGCGCGTCGAGCGCGGGTTCGCGCTGGCGCGTCGTTGTACTTCGACGGCTTCAGCGATTTGCTCGCCGACCCTTACTGATGGATTGAGGCTGCTCATCGGGTCCTGGAATATCATGCTGAACGACGGTCCACGAAGCGCCCGGCGCTCGGCTTCGCCGATTCGTCGCACGTCCACAAATTCGCCATCGACGGCTGGGGAGTCGCCGATGTGTTCTGCGAGGTCCGGGCTTCGATACCAGAGTTCGCCGTTCGTGATTCGACCGGGCGACTCGACCAGTCCGAGAATCGAGAGCGCCGTGACCGATTTTCCCGACCCCGACTCGCCGACGATACCGAACACCTCGCCCTCTCGCACGTCGAAATTCACCGACTCGACTGCGTTGACCTGTCCCTCCTCGGTGAAAAACCGCGTCGAGAGGTCGCGCACGCGAAGGAGGTCGTTCGCCATCAGAGACCACCTCCTTCACCCTCGATACCGGGGTCAAGCGCATCGCGCAGCCAATCGCCGATGAGATTCACCGCGATGACCGCGACGACGATGGCGATGCCCGGAATCGTCGCCACCCACCACGCCGTCGCTAGCAGGTCGCGGCCCTGTGCGATGTCGTAGCCCCACGAGAGTTGCGTTCCCGAGAATCCGAGGAACGAAAGCGACGCGGCGAGGAGGATTATCGCCGCCACTTGGATGGTCGAAAGCACGATGATGGGCGTGATGGCGTTCGGGAGGACGTGACGGGCGACGATGCGGAAGTCGCTCGCGCCCACACTTCTTGCGGCCTTGACGTACTCCTCGTCGGCAATCGTGAGCGCCTCGCCGCGTGCGATGCGCGCGAGCCACACCCAGTTCACCACCCCGACGACGAGGATTACCGTTCCCGGAAGGACGAAGTATTCGGGCATTCCAGACACAATTCCGAGGACGACCCACGGGTCCGGCACGCGCACGCCCGCCCGACCGAACAGTCCGACGAGCGCGATGGCGAGCACGAGCGCGGGGAACGCAAGCATGATGTCCGCCCCACGCATCAGTGTATCATCGGTCCGTCCGCCGAGATAGCCGGCCACCAGCCCAACGGGCACGCCGATGGCGGTGGCGATGAGCGTGCCGAGTATCCCCACCAAGAGGGAGGTTCGCGCGCCGTAGATGACCCGCGAGAGCATTCCCTGCCCCAATGAATTGGTTCCGAGCGGGTAGTTCCACGTCGAATCGATGGAGACGGTCTTGGTTACTACTTTCATCGCGCCATCGACCATCTCTGGACTCGTCTGGGTGACGGTTCGACTGAACCCCAGAGGTGGGAGGAGTTTCTTATCGAGGTGCTGAGTCGTTGGATTGTGGGGCGCGAGAAACGGCGCGAAGATAGCGACAAACACCACGACCACGAACAGACCCACGCCGAATTTCGCTAGCCCGCTTTGGCGGAACGTCTTCTTCAAGTTTCGTAGCGTGCGCGGTGAAATCATTCGTTCGTCACCTCCGGGTTCACGTAGGCGTACAGCGTATCGACCGAGAAGTTCACGACGACGAAGCCGACGCCGATGACGATGAGGCATCCCTGCACTATCATCCAGTCGCGGGAGTAGAGCGCGTTGATAAGCAGCGTACCGAGTCCCGGCCAGTTGAAGACGGCCTCGGTGATGACCGCACCGCCGAT
>DASSKS010000051.1:0-6215 GCA_035690245.1 Halococcus sp.
ATCGGGTCGTCCCTTATGGCACTCACGAACCTGCTTTCGGGACCATTCTGACTTTCGGCCTGATACTCTTCGGATACCGATTCATAAATTTCCAGAAGGCGGTCTGTGTCGCGTTCCCAGTTGTATTCGCGTTCGACCGCCGCCCGACCGTTTTCGCCCAGTTCGGTAGCGATTTCGGGGTCCGAAAGCGAAACCAACGCCTCGGCGAGCGCTTCGTTATTTTCTCCGGGAACGACACGCCCGGCGTTCGTCCGGGAAACGAGAGACGAGAGCGACGTTTCATCGCTCACGACGACCGGGACGCCCATCGCCATCGCTTCGAAGACGATTGGGATGGCTGTTTCCGTTTCCTCTGTGGTGGGTGGGAAAACACAGACATCGCTCGCGGCGATGTATTCTGTGGTGTGGTCGGTATCAGTCTGGAACGTCACGCGCCCGCCGGCCAACCGCCGTCGTGCTAGCGTTTCGAGGTCCTCTCGCACCTCCGAACCGATATCACCGACGAGCGCCAATCGGAGGGCGACAGCCCTGTCTGCCGCGCGCGCCGCGGCTTCAACTACTGGTTCGAGGTCGTCTACATCGCCATCACCAATGGCAGTCACCACGAACGAGTTCTCGGTATCGAACTCCAAATTATGGCTCTCAACGGTCGAACCGAGCGAAGAATCTGCGGTGTCGCGGACGACCGCCACGCGCCGGGGGTCGATGCCCTTCTCGCGGACGTACTGGGCGCGTGCCTCCTCGGTGGTCGTGATGAGTTGGTCGACATCGAGAAGACTTTTCGTCACGAGTCGGTTGCGCCGCCACGACGGGTGAAACACGCGCCGGGCAATCCCTCGAACCCGACCGCCGCGTGAGGTGTCGCCAGCACCCGCTGCGAGCGTTGGATTCGGCAGGTCACACACCACCGGAACGTCGAGTTTGTCGCGGATTCGGAGGCCGGTTTTCACGAGTGAAAGGTCTCGCACACAGCAGACGTCTATTGCCTGCTCGTCGTCGATATCGCCGACGGTACGCACCCACGCGGGCTGGGCGAATCGGAGGGCATAGCGCGCGCCGTCGAGTTTGCCCTTCGCGCCGGCGTACAGCCCATCGTCGGGAAGTCGTCTGACATCGATACCCGCACTGATTTCTCGGTCTGTGTCGTCGCTTGCGCCGCGGGCACAGACGGTCACTGTGTGGCCCGCCTCACTGAGCGCGGCGGCGTGTGTCCTGTGTCGTCCGTCCGCCGGAAACTCATTGGCGAGTAGAAAACAGACGTGCATCTAGTCGCTCCCCCGTCTTCGTCGTATGCTGGCCATGTCTCACAGTCTCGGCCAATCGGTTTTGCTCTTGTGGTCGCTTACGGGCGCGTGATATCGAGGTGTCGTTCGTAAGTCGAAAGCAGTTCGTCGGTGACCATCGACCACGAATACTGGGCAATAACGGCCTCGCGGCTCGCCTCGCCCATCTTCGCGACGCGCTCTGGGTCGGCGATGAGTTCACGGAGTACATCCGCGAGTTGGCTTGCGTTGCCCGGTTCGACCAGCAGACCGCGCTCCTCGCCGATGACTTCTGGAATTGAACCGACAGTAGTCGAAATAATGGCGTTGCCCGCGGCCATCGCTTCGAGGATTGCAATCGGGAGTCCCTCGGCGTACGAGGGTAGCACGAAAATCGACGCCTCGCCGAGCAATTCTTGCTTTTTTTCCTCCGAGACGTACCCGAGATACTCGACGTGTGCGTGCTTTGCCGCGAGCGCCTCCGCAGCCCCCGCACGCGGGCCTTTGCCGGCGAGCGACAGCCGAAACTCACACCCAGAGCGCGCGAGTTCATCGACCGCTTCCGTGAGTTCGAGGATTCCCTTGCGCTCTATCATGTTCGAAACGAACGCGATGTGTGGAACCTCACCCTCAAACGCCGGGGCGAAGTCGTCGGTGTCGGCGGCGTTCGGAATCACGGTGAGTTTCGTCTCGCCGGTGTGCGTTCCGAGGATGTTCTTCCAGTACGCAGAGAGGACGATTATCTCGTCGGCTGCGTCGTACACGAGCGACTGATAGCGCCGCACGAGGGTTGATTTCGTGGAGACGAACGTATCGAACGACGACCCGTGGATGTGAAGCACCACGGGACAGTTCCAGACGCGCGAGGCAAACAGGACGTAAAAACCAGCCCGATAAAAGGAAAATCGGTGTGAGGAGTGGACGTGGACGATGTCGGGCGGCGAGCGTACGACGAAGGTGAGTGCGTTCCAGACGATGACGAGCACGGATTTGATAAAGGAGAGGGGACCATCGGTTGCGAATCCGCCGATGCTGTGTGTCGAAACTGAAAGTTCACCGGCGAGGTGGCGGCGCTGCTCACGGATGTACTGGCCAATGCCACCCGGACCCTGCGTGCCGACGATCAACAATCGCGTATCCTGCATTATTCTACGTATCCGAGTCCCCGCAGTCTGTCTTCGACATCGCTGAAGTCCTCGTTTTCGGTGCTCGCTCCGTTCGCAGACCGCGCATAATCGGTTGTCGCTATCGAGCGCTCTGCCGTCGCCGAATCGGGCGCGAATATCTCGGAAAGAACCCGGCCATCGGTGTCGGCTGGAATCGCCTCGCCCATCGCATGAAGCACCGTCGGCGCGACATCCACGACGGTCGCCTCATTCGGGGTTGCGCCGGCTTCGATGTCCGGGCCAGTTGCGAGGAAGATTCCCTCTGGACGGTGGTCTGCGGCGTGTGCGCCGGGGTCAGTAAAAACCTCGGCGGCGAGAGATGGCTTCACATAATAGCCTTCGCGCGGTTCGACCACGAGGTCGGGCGCGGTGTCGTCGCTCGGAAAGAGCGAATCGCCGTCGTGAACGTCGAACACTGCGTTCCCCGTCTCTGGGTCACGAACATCAGTTAGGACCGACACGAGTTCGTCCTTCAGGGAGTCGATTTCTGTGGGTTCGACGATGCCCTCTGCGAACCGTTCGGTGTCGTTGATGTAGAGCGTTCCCTGTGCGTGGACGAACGCTTTCGTTTGCCCGTACTTGACGTCGTAGCGCACGTTCTCGCCCGGAATCCCCGCGGCGAGTCGGTCAACGAGCGATTCAGGAAGCCGTTTTACGAGGTCGTTGGTGTCGATACCCGCTCTTTGAAGCGTTCCGAGGATGCGCTCTTTCGTGAGACCGATTTGTGAGAGCGTACTGCGCGTTCCGGTGTCGTCTTTGGGCGTGAGATAGCCCTCCTCTGCCAACACCCGATTGACGTGAACGTATTTTTCAATTGGGCCGAAGCCGTGGTCCGAGACCACAAAGAGGGTCGCGTCGCGTTCTTTTGCGTACTCGCGGGCGTCGCCGAGCACCGCATCGAGTTGTTTGTAGTGGGCTAAGAGGATATCCTCCTCCCAAAGCAAGTGCTGGAGGCGGTCGGGGGCGGTATAGACGTAAAAAAACAGCCGCCAGTTCTCGTCTACTAACTCGCTCATGAGCTTTCGACGCGCTTCGACAAGCGACTGAAGGGCTGCGGGGAACTCCGATGGTCGATTTCGATACTCGTTCCAGTCGAGTCCGATTTCGTAATTGGGGACTCGTTCGGCGATTGCTGCGGCCAACTCTGGAGGGTGGGTGAAGCCATCGCTCTTTTGTGGCGTCATCATTCCCGTCACCATCCGTCCGTCGATAGGCGAGGCCGGATAGGTCATCGGCACGTTCACGACCGTCGAGGGCGAGACCATCTCCCAGAGCGCCGGGCGAGCCACGTCCTCGCCGGTGTTGACCCGGTGGCGGTAGTTCCGGCCGAGTTTGTAGAAGGCATAGACGCCGTGTTTGTCGGGCCAGACGCCAGTCGTGATGGAGGGCCACGCGAGCGCGGTGTTTGCGGGTTTCGTACTCGTGAGCGCGCCGGCAGCACCCTCTTCTACGAGTGCGGCGAAATTCGGGAGTTCGCCGGCGTCGGCCCACGCGCGCAGGCGTTTCCACGGCACGCCGTCGAGTCCGAGAACGAACGCCCGCTTTGGTGAGGCCTCCTCGCTCATGGCTGAGTCATACTGGCTCACCCTCCTCCCGTGACGCTCATTACCGTTTTCATTTGTGCCGGTCCATACGATTCGTTGCCCGGTCGCTCATGCTAGCTGGAACTACCACGAGCGCGACTACCGGTCCCGACGGTTTGGATTTCGGCTTGGGCCGTGCCGTTTACCCCCGAGGGGCCACGCCCCTCGATGAGGTACAGGTCAACTCCGCCGTTGGTATAGACGTGGCTGACGCCCCGCTGGTCGTCGAGCGAACTGAAGGTTTTGCGGTCATAGCGCAGCCCATCGAACACCTCGATTTCTCGTTTGCGGACGGCGTCCGGTATCGCTAGATAGCGGTCTTCGGCTGTCTCTCCTGCGAGACCGCTGCTGATGTTTTGTGCGGAAATACCGCGCCCGTTCTGTTGAATATCTGTTGTTTCTACCCCAAATAGTCCGTGTTTGTACCGCCACGGCCCAGCACGAAGCCCATACACCGCAAGTCCGTCCGTGTGAGTGAACGAAAACCGATACCCCGACATCTGACTATCGGTTACTTGGCCGTTCGGCAGGAAGATGTACGGCGCGGGGAAGACGATAACCGCAGAAAGCGCGAGCATCAAGACGAGTACGACCGCCGTCACCGCACGGACGCCGTTCGCCGGGACGATTTCTGAGAGACCAGAGATATACCGATACAGCGCAATCGAACCGAGGATAGTCGAAAACAGCATGATGAGTCCGACGTTCCTGAAGAACAGGTCTGAGACGCTACCGATGTAAAACACGAGCGAATACGGAATCAACACCACGAGACCTATCGTGAAGTATTTCACGAGGGCGGTGGTGTCCGGCGCATCGCGCAGTCGTCCGAACAGGCTCGTGAGCATCAACAACCCCGCGAGCGCGGCGAAAATCAGACTCACCCCGAACAGTTTCAAGAACAGTTCGAGGACGCTTCCCCCGATGGCGGTCAACGACGCCCCCTGACTGGCGACGCCCGCCCCGAGATTGGCACCGCCACCAGTTAGAAAGCTAAATAGTTCACGGAGCACGGCATCCACCGAACTCTCATACCGGCTTCGGCCCACCGACCAGAGCATGAACGACCCAATGAGAAACACCGCCGGGCTATACAGTGTCTTGTGGTCTGCAATGCGACTATCCGGCTTGAGTGTCCGATAGACGAACTGGACGAACGAGATGACGATGAAGAAGATGATGAGGTTCGCGGCCTGTTGTGGGTGATAGAGGACGATACCCCCGAGCGTGATTGCGAACACCGCACCGACCGCAGACATCGGTAGCCGTGTCTCGAATACGTCCGTGGGACTCGTCAAATAATTGATGAGCAGATAGATGATGACCGGCGTCAGGAGTATCGAGTCGCTGATCGGGTGCGGCGTCATGTAGTTCATCCCGAGGTGATTGATGGGCAGGAGCAAGAGACCGGAAAGCCCACCGAGTAACATCGCACCACGATGAGAGGTCATCGAGCGCACACAGAGTGGGATGAACACGATGTAGACGACGACATAGCAGAGCACGACGAGCAACATCGAACGCGGGATGGTCGCGCCGACGACGCTGTGCATGAACAGCGACATGGTGTGAATCCCCGGATAGAAGTCGCCGAACACGCTCAAGACGCCGTGAAAGATGTCCTTCGTCCAGCCGAGATGTGTCAGTCCGTCACCCGTTCCATAGAAGAAGTAGTTGCGGATGATGGGCAGTCCGGCGAGCGAGACGGTTGCGCCGCCGCCGAGGAGGAGTCCGCCGAGGCTGAGGTAGCCATCCGGCGCAGACAGCGTGACGAAAACCGAAATCAACAGCGCAATCCCGATGCCGAACCAGAAGCCATAGGGTGTCGAGCCGTAAATCGAGATTTCGTATCCCGTGGCGGGCGCGCCGTAGGCGTACAGCACACCGCCAGCGAGCGCGAGATAGCCGATGACGAGGGCGAGTTTCTGTCCTCGATGTGTCGGCTGGGTCGTGGTGAGTACACTCATCGTTGTCAACGCACGCACCGCGCGTGCTGGAAATCGTTATCCTATTCTCGGACCACCGTTATAAACGACTTACTGTTCTCGGTCGGCGTGCCGTCAGAAGCGAAAACGGAGGACCGTGACGCATAAGCAACCAACGAGAGAACGCTTTCGGAAGAATGCAACCCCCGAACATCGTCTGGATAACCTTAGAAAGCACCCGCACGGACCACACCTCCCTTGGCGGCTACGCGCGCGATA
>DASSKS010000052.1:0-3487 GCA_035690245.1 Halococcus sp.
GAAACCTTCGAGGAGTGGAGCCACCGCCCGCTCAACGAACGCCAAGAACTCATCGGCACAGCGGCAGACGTACTCCGCGAGAACAAACAAGAATATGGGGAGTTGATGACCGAGGAGATGGGCAAACCCATCGGCGACGCCATCTCGGAGGTAGAAAAGTGCGCGTGGGCGTGTGAGTACTACGAAGAACACGCAGACGAACACCTCCAAGACGAAGTAATCGCAAGCGACCCCCACACGAAAACCTACGTCTCCTACGAACCGCTCGGACCAGTCTTGGCCATCATGCCGTGGAACTTCCCGATGTGGCAGGTGTTTCGCTTTGCCGCACCCAATCTCACCGCCGGGAATGTTGGACTACTGAAACACGCCTCAAATGTTCCGGGCACGGCACAGGCCATCGAGGATGTCTTCGAGAAGGCGGGCTTCCCGGAAGGAGCCTTCCAATCGCTCATCATTCACTCGGACCCAATCGAGGACATCATCCGCGACGAACGACTCAAAGCCGTGACGCTCACCGGCAGCGAGGGCGCGGGCCGGGCAGTCGCCGAAACCGCAGGCAGCGAAATCAAAAAATCAGTCCTCGAACTCGGCGGCAACGACCCGTTCGTGGTGCTCGACGATGCGGACATCGACACCGCCGCCGAAGTCGGCGCACAGGCGAGAACTGTGAACTCCGGCCAGTCGTGCATCGCCGCAAAACGATTCATCGTCCACGAGGATGTGTACGACGAATTCCTCGATGAGTTCGTCTCGGAGATGAACGCCCTCGAAATCGGCGACCCGATGGACGACCCGGACCTCGGCCCACAGGCCAGAGAGGACCTGATGGAGGATCTCCACGACCAAGTGCAACGAACCATCGAGGAGGGAGCAACCTGCGAACTCGGCGGCGAACCACTCGACAGGGATGGATACTACTATCCGCCAACAGTACTGACGGACGTACCGCACGACTCCGCATCGGCCTGCGAGGAGGTCTTCGGACCATCCGCTGCGGTCTTCGAAGTCGCAAACGAGGAGGAGGCAATCGAGGTCGCAAACGACATCGACTATGGACTGGGTGCTTCCGTCTGGACCGACGATTTAGAACGGGGAGAGCGCGTCGCCCACGAACTCGACGCCGGCATGACCTACGTCAACAACCTCGTGGCATCTGACCCCCGACTCCCCTTCGGCGGCGTGAAGGACTCGGGGTATGGCCGCGAACTCTCCCGGCCCGGTATCCACGAGTTCGTCAACCGAAAGACCGTGTGGGTCCAGCAAGCGGGCGAATAACGCACCCGTTTCGACAGGTTATTGATATTATGATTTATACCTATCAGTATCATATTCGAGAACGGTCAACGCTGTAGCGAGCGAAAGAATGATGTGATATGCCGTTCATGAATGGAGTGCCATGTATCGCCATGACGGAGAGGATGTGTTCGTCATCGACGCCCACGTCCACCACTGGGACGCGAGCGAGGAGAACATCATCCACGAAGGCGGCGAGCAGTTCATCCAGTGTTTCTATGACTATCACGCAGCGTTCACGCCGGAAGAACGTCTGTGGACCATCGACGAGTACCGCAAGTACAGCGCAGACCGGATGGTGACGGACCTCTTTCGGGACGGCCACGCGGATATGGCCATCTTCCAGCCCACCTACCTCAGTGACTTCTACGAACATGGGTTCAACACCGTCGAGGACAACGCCGAACTCGCAGACGAGTACCCCGAACGATTCGTTCTGAACGGGCGATTCGACCCGCGCGAGGGCGAGGAAGGGTTAGAAGAACTCGAACGCCAGAAAGCAGAACACGACATCACGGGGGTGAAACTCTACACCGCAGAATGGAACGGCGACTCG
The DNA here is from genome assembly GCA_035690245.1 of Halococcus sp. GTDB lineage: Archaea > Halobacteriota > Halobacteria > Halobacteriales > Halococcaceae > Halococcus. The sequence continues at coordinate 1,853 of DASSKS010000052.1, forward strand.
AAGGGCTGGCGGCTCGATTCCGAAGAATCCTTCGAATACCTCGAAAAGTGTTCCGAGTTAGGCATCACGAACATCCACGCGCACAAGGGACCCACGATTCGGCCGCTCAATCGTGATGCGTTCGACGTGGCCGATGTGGACGACGCGGCCACGTCGTTCCCCGAACTCAACTTCATCGTCGAACACGTCGGCTTCCCGCGCTTCGATGACTTCGCGCACATCGGTGCCCAAGAGACCAACGTGTATGGGGGACTCGCGGTCGTCGCGCCGATGGCGTACGCCCGCCCCCGGAAGTTCGGCGAAATCATGGGCGAACTCCTCTTTTGGGTCGGCGAGGACAACATCCTCTTTGGCTCGGACTACGCGCTCTGGGAGCCAGAGTGGGTCGTCGAAGCCATGATGGACGCAGAACTCACGCCCGAACAGCGCGACGAGTACGGTCTCGAATTGACCCACGACGTGAAGAAGAAAATCATGGGCGAGAACGCCGCAGAACTCTACGACATCGACATCGAGGAGAAAAAGAAAGAACTCCACGACGACCAGATCAGCGCGGAGTTCGACCTCTCTGACCAGTACGAGGCGACCGCGGACTGATGGCGACGAGTACGCACCCGGCACACGATGCCGTCATGGAGCGTCTCGACCGGGTGGACGACCCCGAACTCGATAGGTCAATCGTGGAACTCGAATACATCAGTGACCTCACCATCGATGGCGCTGCTGTGACTGTTGAATTCACCCTCCCGACAGCGTGGTGTTCGCCCGCGTTCGCGTGGATGATGGCGACTGGCGCGCGCGAGGAAATCGAGGACTTGCCGGGCGTCACGGAGTGTACAGTCCAAATTACGGACCATATGCACGCCGAGGGAATCAATCGCGGCGTCAACGAGGAACTAAAATTCGAGGACGTCTTCCCCGACGCCGAAGACGGTATCGAGGCCGTTCGTCGGACGCTCGACGAGAAGGCCAGAATGGCGAGGCAGTTCCGCGCGGTCGAGGCGCTTCGACAGGCCGGCGTCACACCCGCACAAATCGTCGAATTGCGGCGTGAGGAGGTTTCACTCGAAGACGAACGGACGTTCCTCACGCTTGCAGACGGCGGTCTCATGATTTCGGTCTCGACCGAGCCGATAGCCGAGTATCTTGAGAAAGCAACAACGGTGGGTATCGTGACCGATTCTGCCGACCGGTTGTTTGCGACGCCCGAGGGCGACCCGATTTCAGTCGATGAATTCGAGGATGTCCACCGTCGCGCGCGGCTGGCGAAGACGAACGTCGCCGGACAGGGAAGCGTCTGTGCAGGACTCAACGAGGTGCGAAACGGCGTCGTCCCCGAACCGTAGTATCTACTCCGATTTTGCGAGACCGTATCGGCCCTCTTCGGTCCACTCGTCTTTTTCCCACCCACAGTTGGGGCAGGTGTCCTCGTGCCAATCGAACTCCTCGCTGCACCGCTGACAGTTGACCATCAGCGGTGACGTGTCCTCTGCGAGACGCCGGTCGTCGTCCGTTGCCATGCGCCGATGCACGTCTCGAAGCGAGAAAACCGTTGGGGCTTTCGAGGTAACAATCCGTTCGATCTGGGGGGCGGTGGCGCGCGGGAGCAGTGCGGGACCTTCGGTCCCGCAGGCC
>DASSKS010000053.1:0-2475 GCA_035690245.1 Halococcus sp.
ACGCGAATCAGGTTGTCGTCGTACACCCGGTTTGCGGCCTCGTAGGCGTCGCGTGCGGTGACATCGGCGAGGCCAGAAAACCGGTCTTTGACCGTGGGGAGGAAGAGCGACCAGAACGGCTGTGAGCGCGCGACGTGATTCTCCCAGAGTCTCGACTGGGATTCGTGAACCGAGAGATTCCGATTTTCGCCGAGTGGCGTACCATAAGCCTCGTCGGGCAGTCCGAGCGTATAGGTCGCGTGCCCGAACTCGTGAATCGTGCTCGTGAGCGCTCCCAGTAGGTCTTCTTCGTCGTAGCGCGTCGTCACTCGCGCGTCGAAGGTAGTGCCCATCGAGAACGGATGGGGCGCGGTGTCGAGTCGGCCCCGATTCCAGTCGTATCCCAGTGTGTCGAGCGCATCGCGCGTGAGCGCCTCTTGGGTGTCGGCGTCGAAGGTCCCTTCAAACGGACGGGCGAGTTCGACATCGCTTTCTCCGACCGCCTCGATGAGCGGGACGAGTTCCTCGCGCAGGCGCTCTAAGATTCGCTCTGCCGTGTCGAGTCCGAGGTAGGGTTCGTAATCCTCGAAGAGGACTTCATAAGGTGGTCTGCTGGAGTCGATGGCGTCTGCATACTCGCATTTGAGGTCGATGAGGTCCTCTAAAATGGGTGCGAATTTCGAGAAATCGTCCTCGGCTCTGGCTTCTTTCCAAACGGGAAGCGCCTCGCTGGTCGTCCGTGAAATCTCCTCGACCAATTCTGTGGGCACGCGCGCAGAACGCTCGTACTGCCGACGGATTTCACGGACCACGGCGGTCTCTTTCTCCCCGAGGTCTGCGCTTTCGGCTGCATCGAGCGCTTCACCCATCTCGTCTTCGGTGAGGAGTTCGTGGCTCACAGCCGACAGCGCAGAGAGTTGGGCCGACCGCGCGGGCGTGCCGCCTTCTGGCATCATCACCTCTTGGTCCCAGTTGAGAATGCCCGCTGCGCCCTGAATGTTGGTGATGCGCTCGTAGCGGTCTGTGAGTTCGTCGTAGGTTTCGGTACTGGCGTCGGTTGCCATATCCGTGGTGTGGTGGCATGGCCTATCAATACTTGCCTATCGAGTCGGCCACACCGGTGTAGATTTCATAACAGTGGTCTAAAACGTCGAGCGAAACGCTTTCGTCTTTCGTGTGGGCTTCGCCCGGTTCGGCAGGCCCACAAATCACACAGGTCACGCCTGCATCCGCGAGCCATCCCGCATCGGTCGCGTGGGGTTTCGTGACGAGTTCCGGGTCGCCGTCTTGGGCGTCGGTAGCGGCCTCTTTCACCACTTCGGCGAACTCCTCGTCGTCACACGCCATCGGTGGGAGGTCTTGGTCGATAATCCATTCAATGCCATCGTTCTCGACGGTTCCGAGCGGCGCGCGCTCGTCTGGCACTGTTCGCTCGTCGACGGTAATCGAACACGATTCTGGAATCACGTTCCACGCCGATCCGCCCTCGATTTCGGTGACGACGACGCTTCCCACCACGCGCTCGCCGAACACTTCAGCGCTCGGCGCGTCAATATCTCGAAGCGTTTCGATTGCGTCGCTGGCGCGATAAATCGCGTTTTTTCCTGCTTCGGGTTCGCTCGCGTGGGCCGCCGTCCCGTGAGCGGTGATGGTGCTTGCCCGCCGACCCTTGTGGGCGATTGCGACATCGGTCACGCCGGATGCGGAGTACCCAGTAGAACCCTCGCCAACGACCGCAAAATCGGGCGAAAATCCGTTCTCGATGGCGTACCGCGCGCCCTCACCGCCGAGTTCCTCGCCGACGAAACTCGCAAAGACGAGTTCATCCGAGTCCACGTCGCGGAAGGCACACATCGCGGCGGCGACTGCGCCCTTCATGTCCGCCGCGCCGCGTCCGTAGAGCCTGCCATCGCGTTCTTCAAGGACGTATTCTCCATTCTCTACCTGAGATTCGTCGGGTGGAACCACGTCGTGGTGGCCGACGAGCGCGAGCGATTCGGTTTCGCCACGGCGGGCGATGACGTTGCCGACTGCATCGCGTGTCACGTCGGTGTCTGTCTCCGCTCTGAGCCAGTCTTCGATGAAATCACCGGTTTCGGTTTCGTCTTCGTGGCTCGGAATCGAGACGAGGTCGTGGGTGAGGTCCGTGACGCTGGCCATGAAATCGACATCGGTGAGAAGCGTGATAAGGCTACTGTCGGCAGAAATCCGCTTGCCTTCAGTGGGCGGTGGCGCGCGCTCGCGCTCGTGTGCGTGAGCACCGAGCGAAAATCGGCGTGCGAGGTCTGCACGAGCGTAGCGAGTGCAGGCTTGTCAGAGTGAAGCTCTGACAGTGGATGAGCGAAACGAGGGCGACGCGAGCGGAGCGAATCGGTTGGGGAGGCGTGTGGCGCGGTGCGGTTGCGGAACAGACTAGCAGTTGTACCGCGAACGAGCGCAGCGAGTGAGCGGCAGTTTTTAGTCCAGGTTTTTGCGAGGAGTGGTTCGTGAACAAGT
>DASSKS010000054.1:0-4085 GCA_035690245.1 Halococcus sp.
TCGATAGAGGGGAGGGAAGCGATAGCCGAGGTTGACCGCCGATTCGCCCAGCAGCGCCCGCAGATACAACAGACGGTTCGTGCCGTCGAGGACCTCGGTCTCGACCCCTCCGGTGGAACATCCGTCAGCGGGACACTCGAATCGGAGCTTTCGGGGATGGCGAACACGCGCATCGTGTTTCCGGGCGACGGAACGTTTCTGCTCTCGGAACAGGTGACGGCGCAACCGGACGGTCCCATCGAATTCGTCGGCAACGGCTGTTCGTTCGTCATCCCGCCGAACACCGAGATGAGGAGCTTCGTGTTCGTCCTGCCCTCTGGCAGTCTCATCAACAACATCGTCATCGACCAGAGCGCGACGGGCGCAATCCAAGAATTTAGCGTACAGACCGAGGGCGTGGTGCGCGCTGACAACGTGACGGTCAAGGGCTATATCCCAGCACACACGAGCAGTAGTAACATCGACGCGACGTTTTCGCCCATTGCACGAACGGAGGGTGCAGTCGTGCGAGCGACGAATTACACGGCTGTTGGTGGGACCGCCGCAGGCATCCACGACGAGGCTGATCTGCCGCCATCCGCGCCGGAAAACCGTCTCGGTGGGTCGATAGGTATCTGGGTCGGACAGTCCACTAAGGGGACGATCCAGTTGGTCAACCCCACGCTCAGCGGGTGGTCGAACGGTATCTACGGCGGGCGGACGACGGGGCGCGTCGAGGTCCGCGGCGGAACGTTTGTGAATAACTGGAACTGTCAAACGCGCATTGGTGGCGGGTCGGTCGTGGACGGCGCTTCGATGCTCCTCGATGACCGGCAGTGGTCGGACAAGGGACCGTTCAAAATCGGCCATCAGGGCGTCTACGCCGCGCGCGTCGATGCGAAACACGGTAATACGACCGACCCGGCGCGGTTCGTCAACCTCGACGTTCGCGCGATGTCGATGCGCGAGGGCGCGTCGCTGTTCGACTGGGAAAGCGTCTCCGGGCCGGGCATCATCCAGAACTGCCGCATCACGAACCACCTCGATAGGCCGGTGATTCTCGGCGAATCGCCGTCGGTCAGCGGCCCGACGAATATCATGGTGGACCAGTGTCTCATCACTGGGAGTTCGTCAGGGACGGTGATGGAGTGCCACGACCGCCCGCAGTCTCGGGTTCAATGGACGTGTATTCAACTTCCGGATGCAGGGCCGGAGGACATTCAGGGTGCCCAAATCGGGCAGGGTGTGAGCTTCGGCCCGCAGTGTATGACCGGAAGCGGCCTCGCAGCGCCGAAGAAGGTGGGAAGCGGCGGGAATATCAGTTCGCTCCCCGCGCCGACTAATCCCAGTGGTCCCAGCGGTCCCGGACCCGACAATCCCGCCAGAGAGGGACCCAGCAAGGGTGTTTTCGTGGCCGTTATCGACGGGATTTTCATGGTCCTGCTCCTGCTTCTCGGGATGGTTGTCTTGTTCGTGGCTGGCATTCTGGGCGCGCTCGGTGCTCTCGCCGGGATGATAGGCGGCGATTGAAGTAGCCAGAAATTCATAGGGAAGCCAACGAAAATGTCAGATAGGAATTTTTCAGTAAGCCGACGACAGTTCCTCGCCGCGAGCACTGCGGGAACGACAGCGCTGCTCGCCGGATGCAGTAGCAGCAGTAGTGGAAAGAGCGAAAATAACAGCACGAAACCGACACCGCTTATTATCACGGAACGCATTCTAATTGATATAAATGGCGGATAACCCATCCATTGCCGATTTGTATGTAGGCTATACTTTTGTCCCGAGCGATCAGATGGTCCTTCGGCGCTATCGCCCCCTAAATCGTCTTAGGTCATACTTCGAAGATGGGTTATTTTCGTACAACCTCTCGGAATTCAAAGACAAAGAGGAAGGCAGGCTCGTCGAAGCAGAAAAAGATGCTGAAAAGGCCGCTTCTCGCAACAAATCAAAGAGCGGTATTCGTATCGACCCCAAAGCGATACCGAGCCGTCAGAAACAGATTCGGGAGAAATACTTTGCAAATTGTATGCGAGCAGGCACTGATGAAGATCCGTGTATTTGGAAGGAATATGTTGATGAAGATATGAAAGATGGAGTGGCGTTAGAAATGACTTTCGGAGGGCTTAGGCAACAACTCCCTTCTGATTGCTACCATCGGTATGCTGGTATGTGCTGGTATGTTGACCGTTCGACAAAGAAAAGGCCATGGAGAGAAGCGCCTGCTATCTGTCTTCTGAAAGGGAAAAAGCACAAATCGCAGCGAGAATTCCGCCTGCTATCAAGATACGACTCAAACGACCTCACATATCCCGACGACTGGGTATGGCCCGATTCAGAGGGTCAGCGACCTACTTATGGGGATAATCCTTGGGTTAAGCTCAGCATTGATACTGGAACAGTCACAGACAGAATCATTCTCGCGCCTGAGGCTGATCAGGGGGTGTACCGTGAAGTCGAGAAAATCCTTAGTGATAATGACCTCGACATTCCGATTGTTAAATCTCAGTTGGAAGGCGGACCGGAGCTTGGCGAGGCACACAGATCTGACGCGCGTGTAGGCGCTCAGAGAGCCTTTTTCGATAAGGACGACAGACCTTCCGAATATGAAAGATATTACAATGGATTTGTAGAACGTTGGATTGGTGGAACAGATTTCAGTGAATTCCCTGTGGTTGATGTTGTTGAGCGTTGTTGGTTTGGGCTATCAATTTTAGAACGCCATAGCTACCCAGCAACAGACCCTGAGCTTCATCCGACCGACTATTTCCATGATGATGTTCCGTACGCCACCCTTACTCATCGATATACAGATATTGATGAGGTAAACATCCACAAAAATGATAAAGCAAAAGAAAAATTTTGAGTGCGTTAGGAGAGTGTCGGCCTTCTACTATCGAAGAGCATTTGTGTTCGGTTAAGGAGTGAAACACGCAGACGGCACTGGCATGATGAATTTATCGTTAGAAACCGCGGAGAGAGGTTGTGATACCCGAACTCTCTTCAACGCTCATACGACACCAATTGACTTCGCTCTTTCCCGCCGACCTCATCGAAGGCATCGCGCGCTAGAACGCGATGTCGTCCAGCGACACCAGAAAATCGACATTACAATGCCCGTCTGGACGCTTATCTTGGGCTTCGCCGTGGACGGCGAAACCCGCTCTATCGCCGCGTTCACGTCAGTATTCCACCTCTTCCGCTACGCTCTCAAACTCCGGTGGCTTCACCACGTCCCTGACCACCTCTGCCAGCGCGCTTTCAGCATCCAGACCGATATCCCGTTATTAGACCTGTCGACACGATCTGCCTGCTGAATACAACCTCTGTATCTTGCACGGATTTCTGGCAGCCGTCGGAGAGTACACGAACCAGAGTCTGGATTCTATTGCTAATTCCTATAGTTGCTCGCCGTCGTGTAGTATTGGCGTCGTCCCTCGCCGTCGTGATAGACGAGTTCACCGTCCGGCAGATTCCAAAGCACTCACGCCGACGCAAGGTCCCCGACCGCGCTCGCGGCATTGCCGAGTGCGATGACCGCTGCCGCTGCGATGAGCCAGAGATTGTGACTAACGACGACCGCGACGATGCTCACTGTCGTTAGTATGACCAACGGTGCGAGCGCGATGGCGAGCGATTCACCGCGTGACTGGAACTCGCCATAGGTCAAAATTTCCGGCGACCAATTCAGCGGATTCGTGTACTGAAATCGGAACCGCGTTCGCAAGCCGAACCAGCGACCGGCGAGCGCGTGCAGTGCCTCGTGACCGACGAGTAGGACCGCGAACGTCCCGATGAACCACACGATGTAGGCCATCCACTCGCGCGTAGTATCGGGCTGTAAGACCTCTCGAACGATGCGAGCCACGGTCTCGGGGCCGTGGACGCCGACGACGAGTGCGAGAACACCGACGAACACGCCGATAATCCAGAGGTACAGAAACGCGGTGACGTACCACGGCTGCTCGTACTCCGGGTCGTGTTTCTGGTAGCCCTCGGGCGGCGCTGGCGGCCACTCTGAGTCCATTAGCCGTAGCAGTCGTAGGCGGTTTCGCGCTGCTCCTGTGTGGGTGTGTCGTCGTGCTCGGCACGCTCGACGGCCGCAC
>DASSKS010000055.1:0-2889 GCA_035690245.1 Halococcus sp.
GGTGATGTGCGGGGGTCGTGGAACCCGTCTCGATGGCAGGACTGAAAAACCGCTCTACGAAATCGACGGCCACCCGATGATTGACCGGGTGTGCGACGCGCTCGCTGCCAGTCGAATCGAAACGATGTATCCCGTGGTCTCGCCGCACACACCGCGGACACGCGAGCATCTCGACGGTCGAGTCATCGAGGCACCCGGAGAGGGCTACGTCACAGACCTCCAGTATGCGCTGGAACGCACCGATTCTCCGGTGCTCACTGTGGCCGCCGACCTGCCGTTGCTTGCTGGCGACACTATCGACACCGTACTCGACAGGAATGAGAATGCGTCGCTCACGGTCTGTGTTCCCGCCGCGCTCAAGCGATTGCTCGGCGTGAGTATCGATACGACGATGGAATGCAATGGCCGAGAGGTTGCACCCACCGGCGTCAATATCGTCGCCGGAGGAGGTACAGAAAATATGTTCGTGACGTACGACGCCCGCTTCGCGGTCAACGTTAACCGCCCCTCGGATGTACACATCGTGGAGGAACTCATATGAGATTCGAACATACCAGTCATGAAACTGCTACGGCGGATGACTTCGAGACGAGAAGTGGACGCTTCGCCGCCCAATACGTGGAGGTGCGTGATGAAACGTGAGACTGTTCATCACGTCGGCAGAGAACCACACGGAAGCAGCGACGAGCCTGCTGTTCTCGATTTCAGCGCGAACACGAACCCGTGTGTTCCAGCGGGCCTTAGAGAGGCCTACCGCGCAGCGTTTGACTCCTCGCGTACCTATCCAGACGAACCACCGATGGAGTACTGTGAACGGGCGGCGGAGTACGTCGGCTGTGACCCAGAACAGGTCGTTCCGACGCCGGGCGGACTCGCCGCCATCCGATTGACCATCGAACTCGCGGTCGAACCGGGCGATTCGGTACTGGTCTCATATCCGAGTTTCGCAGAATATGCCCGCGAGGTTCGTCTTCAGGGCGGTGAGCCGTCGTTTGTCCCGCAGGATAGAATCCTCGGAGCGGACCCCGAGGGTCACGCGCTGGCCATCGTCTGCAACCCGAACAATCCCACCGGAAACGCCTACGATACCGACCGACTCGAAGCATTCGCGTTGCGGTGTCGGGACGCCGGAACGCCGCTTCTCGTTGACGAAGCGTTTCTGGGATTCACCGACCAGCCCTCGCTTGCCGGAACCGAGGGCGTCGTCGTCGCCCGCTCGCTGACCAAACTGTTCGGACTACCGGGCCTTCGGGCAGGCTTTGCGGTTGCGACGGGCGAATTCAACGACGCGCTTACAGTTGCTCGTCGCCCGTGGAACGTGAGTGCTCCGGCGCTTGCGACTGGCTCGTTTTGCATGGCCCAAACCGAGTTCGTCGCGGAGACTCGTGAGCGCGTTCGCACGGAACGAAATCGAATGGCGAATGCCCTTTCTGCGAAATTCGACGTGTATCCCTCCGACGGGCCGTTTCTGTTGTTCGATGTCGGGGAAGGCGTCAATGACCTCCGGCACCGAGCGCGCGACCACGGACTCGCGCTCAGGGACGCCACCACGTTTCGCGGGCTTGATTCGCATATTCGGGTTGCGGTGCGACTGCCCGAAGAAAACGACCGACTGCTGGAGGCACTCGATGTTTGAAACCACCGTCTCTGATGGCGTACTCAGACTCCATCGGTCGAGAATGCGTTGGCTTTCGACGGGATGGAATGGTGGTTTCGAGCGGGCCGAGGTCGCCTACAACATCTCGGTTCCTGAAGGCTGGGAGCGGACGGACCTCGATGCGTACATCGAAGAACGGCGAGCGCGAGCCGGATTTACTACAAGTGGTCCGACGCTGCTCACTGGCGTCGACATGAAGCACGCGAGAGGCGCACGACTCGATTCTGTGGTTGTGTATGCGACCGCCGGCGTGTCGAATCCCGCCGCACTCCCGATGGAGCCGACAGGAGAGGGGGATTCGACTGCTGATTCGCACAGTGTTGGAACGGTCAACCTCATCGTCGGGACGACGCGAAGTCTGGACGATGCGGCGCTCGCAAATCTCCTCGCGGTCGTCGTGGAGGCGAAGACGGCGACGCTTCTGTCAGAAGCGGGATTTCCGGGCACGACGACGGACGCAGTCATCGTCGGAAGCGACGAAACCGGTGACTCGGCGCTGTTCTCCGGGAGTGCAACGGTGGTCGGTGCCGCCGCCCGCGCGTGCGTTCGAGAGGCGGTCAGAGCGAGTTTCCGCTCGCGGTATGCCGAGCGAGACGTTCCCCGTTCGGTTGTGGACGCAGGATACGGAATCGTCACCAACCAGCGTGCTGAGGTATTCACGCCATGAACGGGCGAAAACTGTCGAACGACGTAGAACTACCAACTCATCAATGACAACCGACAATCCAAACCACGATAGCGAAGAACAGCGACAACGAACGCCCGGAAAAGGAGTGTCACCGAAACCCCACTCCATCGAACCAGCAGCACCCGAGGAGTTCGGACTCGTCCAAGTCTGGTGGGGTAATGGAAAAGGAAAGACGACGGCGGCGATGGGAATGGGATTCAGAGCAGCGGGACACGGCTACCGGGTCCATATGCTCCAGTTCATGAAAGGAGGCGCATCGAGCGTCGAGGCAACGCGCGGTGAGTACAACGCTATCACCACAATGGCCGGCTTTACCTACGAGAACGCCGGTCACTACGGCTGGCACGGGTTTCTCGACGGGTCGGCGGACGACGAACACGAAGCGAAAGCCCGCGCGGCCATCGAACGCGCTCGGGAATTGCTTACTGCGGCGAACGATGCTGATTTGCAATCATCATTTCCGCTCGATGGCCCGCCCGAAGACGGCGTACACCTACTCATCCTCGACGAGATACTGTACGCCGCAAACCGCGAACTCATCGAG
>DASSKS010000056.1:0-3973 GCA_035690245.1 Halococcus sp.
CACGCGGTGTAGGAGATTTTTCCGGACTCGTCCGCGAGTTCGCCCTCGAAAATCACGAGGTCGTCGCCCTGATAGCGAATCGAGCGCTTGCCGACCGTGAGCACCCGTCCGCGCACTGTGACCGCAGAGTCGCTCGTGGAAATTTCGGCGATGTCCTTGCCAGTGGGTTCGGTAGTACTCGGGCCATCGCCGTACTTCCGGCGGAGGCTGCTTGCTGCCTCATCGAGCGGCACGCTGTACTCGACTAACTTTTCTAAGTCCGCTTTGACCTCCTCTTTGTCAACACCGAGGTCGGAGGCGAGTTCCTCGGCACGGTCGTCGAGACTCATCACCTGTACTCAGAGCGGAACGAACAAAAAGGGTTCGTGCCGTCTGTGTAGAAATGACGATGCCCACGCCCGATTCGAACCCGTTTACGAGCACTGAGGAGTACTACGCCAGCTATCGACCCGGATACGGCGACATAGATATTGAATATTTGAAAAATAGATGTTCCAGTACAATTCGCACAATACCGTTTCAGCCGCTGTCGGTCTCCGGTGTCGAGATTTCGGTCCCTGTGTTGGGTCCAGAGATTCCGTCGATATCGTAGGTGTAAATTCCCGTGAATAGGTCGCTCGTCAGGGCGAATCCGTGTTTTGCGTTGTAATCCGAACTGTACGCCATCGGTGGCCCGCCGAACGCTTGCAACTGTTCGTTCGGGTGTGGAACAGGGTTTTTGTCGGTTTTGTGAACATCGATGGGATGTGGATTTGTTGGATTATCGATGTTATATAACACTGTGCCCTCGTGCCAGTCACCGCTCGTGAGCAACAGTGCGTCTTCGAGGGGAACCATATCGAACTGGTGACCGGTCCAGTCGAACTCGTTTGTCTTCTCGACGTCGTCGTCGTCATCGGCGTTCGAGTTCATGTACTGGGCGTTCGGCGAGACGGTAAACCCCACAGGAATGGGATTTTCCGGCGAGCCGTCCCGCCACCCGATGTCGAAGACGTGCTTGCCGCCCGGAACTCCATATGGGCGCTCGTCGCCGACGAGCACGAGGTCGCGCTCTGGATAGGGCAGCGCGTAGTGACCGCCGCCGAACGCCTCCTCGCCAACCTCTACCTCGTCGTAGGAGGTGTGTTCGTCGTAGTCGAATCGGCCGACTTCGGTCGCGTTTGGGGGGTTGCTCGCATCGAGGAGCACGTAGCCGTCGAAGAGGTCGCCCATGTACGTACAGTGAAGCAGTTTTCTGTCCGAGTCGTACACCACGTCGTGCATCGCGCCGGGCGGCCCGGCCCCACCGAGTCGTCGCGGCGAGTGCGGGTTCGAAACGTCCCAGATATCCATCCCCGGTTCGCCCGGATCGCCGCTGTAGTTGACCGTATAGACCAGCGATTCGTCCGAGCGAACACAGAGGTTGTGCGTCCCGCCGGCGTTGAGCGCGCCGATGACCCTCGGTGAGCGTGGCGTGCCCGCGGCAAATCCGTAGTCCACGATTTCGACGCCGGTCCCGCCGGCGGGATGATTGCTGCGACAGTATAGCCCCTTCTGTGGGCCGAACTTGACATCGAGGCAGGTCACGCCATCGTCTGCGGGCAGGTGGTGGACGAGTTCGGGGGCGTGCGGGTCGCGGACGTCCACGAGATAGCTGCCGGTGCCCGAAAAGCGCGTTCCCACGGCGGCGTAGCGTCCATCGGCGCGGATAACGCCCTCCGAGAACCCGCCCACCGACGAGGAGAGCGTCGAATGGGCGAGCGGTGTGAGCCGCCACGTCGATGGCTCCGGCGTTTGCGTCGCGGTCTGCGTTGCAGTTCGCGTCGGGGTTACCGTCGCCGTGGTCGTCGCTGCCGTCGTTTCGTTCCCAGTCTCGGTGTCCGCATCGGACGACGAATCCATCGATAGCGCACCGTAGGCTACTCCAGAGCCGAGTACGGCCACGCCGAGAGCCTTGAGCGCTGCTCGTCGAGATGTCCCCATTCCCTACGGTACGAAACACCGCAGCGCTATTTATATCTTCACAACTCCTCCCACACTGTTAGAAAACAATCGTGAGCAATCGTCGGTTCTCACAGGAGCCATCGCCGCGTTCCCCATTCATCGAAAGCGGCTTTCACGCCGGTCGAGTAGTCCCGATATGCACGTCGTGGCCAACGCGGCGATGAGCGCAGACGGCAAACTCTCCTCGCGCCGACGCGAGCAGATAGCCATCAGCGGTCCCGCGGATTTCGCACGGGTCGATGCCCTTCGGGCGACGTGTGATGCGGTACTCGTGGGGGTCGGAACGGTGCTCGCAGACGACCCCCACCTCACGGTCGAAGACCCGGACCTCAGAGCCGAGCGGCGCGAACGTGGCGCTACGGACCACCCGGCACGAGTGGTCGTTGATACTCATACTCGGACGCCAGCGGACGCGCGGGTGTTAGACGAGATGGCTACAAGTTACATTCTACTTGGCGAGTCAGCACCCGAGAGCGAACGCACAGTCCTTCAGAAGACGGGCGCACACCTCATCGAAGCCGGCGACGAGCGGGTAGCGCTCGAAAAGGCGTTCGCCGCGCTTGAAGCCGAGGGAATCGACCGATTGCTCGTCGAGGGCGGCGGTGAGGTGCTCTTTTCGGCGTTTGAAGCAGGGCTGATAGACGAACTATCAGTATTTGTCGGTTCGCTACTCATCGGCGGACGCAACGCCCCGACGCTCGCCGACGGCGTGGGTTTCACGAAGGACTTTCCCGAACTCACGCTCGAAGAAGTCGAACGAATCGACGATGGTGTGTTATGCAGATACACGCTCCCGTGATTCTCGAAACAGGCTCAGTCGTCCGATTCGGCGAGTGCCGCCTCCGCAGACGGTTCGTCAGCGAGGGTTTCAAGATATGAATCGGCGTCGAGAGCGGCCTTACAGCCCATGCCGCCGGCGGTCACGGCCTGCTGGTAGTGATAATCGACCACATCACCAGCCCCGAAGATGCCCGGAATCGCTGTTTTGGTCTGTCCGCCGCCTGCTCCGCTTTCGGTGTCGATGTACCCTGCGCCGTCCATCTCGACGCCCGTTTCCCGGAGATACTCGGTGTTCGGCGTATGCCCGATGGCGAGAAACACAGCCCCGACATCGAAATCGAATTTCTCTGTTTCCGGGTCATCGAGTTTTTCGCTCGGATGCCCTTCTGGATGACGGACGAGTGACACATGGGAAACGCCTTCTTCGGGCGTCCCGTGAATCTCCGTGAGTTCGGTGTTTTTCAGCACCTCGATATCGCCGGATTCGACGTGCTCTTCGAGGCGTTCGACCCAGTAGTCCTCGGCGCGGAACTCCTCGCGGCGGTGAACCACGTACACCTTCGAGGCGAACTTCGTCAGAAAGCTCGCTTCCTCCATCGCGGCGTCGCCGCCGCCGACCACCACCATCTCCTCGTCGCGGAAAAAGGCCCCGTCGCAGGTCGCACACGTCGAAACCCCATACCCCATCAACTCGTCTTCACCGGGGATTTCGAGGGTGCGCGCGCTTGCGCCGCTGGCGGCGATAACCGCGTCTGCGGTGTAGCGCTCGCCATTCGAGAGTTCGAGTGCAAATGGATGGGTCGAATCATCGATTCTCTCTACAACCCCATGACGAATTTCCGCGCCGAAGCGCGTCGCCTGTGCTTTCATCTCCTCGATGAGTTCCGGTCCCGAAATCCCCTCGGGAAAGCCCGGATAGTTGGCGACATCAGTAGTCAAGGTGAGTTGGCCGCCCGGTTCGCTGCCTTCGAGAACGAGGGGAGCGTTGTTCGCGCGGGCGGCGTAGATGGCTGCGGTCAATCCCGCGATACCGGACCCCGTAATCACGAGCCGGCGGTGTTCCGACTCGGAATACTCTGACATACCTCAAACGAGGGTCTCCACGAGTAATTACCTTGTGCTCGGCGCGCTCGAAGCGCTTAGGTCACAGCCGCCGCTTGCGGTGGTATGCCCGCAGACCTCGCCGAAAAAACCAATCGGTACGAACGAC
>DASSKS010000057.1:0-7746 GCA_035690245.1 Halococcus sp.
TCTGCGTACGCAGAAATCGCCATTCCGTGGAGGTCCTCTCGGAGAACGACGATATCTGGGTCAGTCTCAGTCACGGCAGCCACCTCGTTTGTTTCGGTTCATGAGACGCCTTCGGTGGCCTCATATTAACGTGCGACGGTCACTGTCGTGGAACTGTGCCAACCAGATGGAACCGGCAGCGTGTATTAGGTGGCTATATCGTATGTATGAGGGTGTATCTGTGGAGAAATATGGTATCACACCTTGCGCTGATTTATCCGTTCCAATCACCGATGTCTACACGAAGAATGAGCCAGCAAACCGACTACAAAGAGCGATGTCCGAGCTGTACGTCCGCGGAATCAACCGGTCCAATCGTCACGATAGACGGACGAACGCTGTGGGACTGCACCAACGACACCTGTTCTGGGGTACGATGGCAGACAGAAACCACCCAGCAAGGATTGAGCGAAAATCCCGACCCTCGGACCATCGAGCGGTTCTTGAACGACGCGGCGGAATATCGAGACGAAGAAGAACTACAAGCAATAGCGAACGACATCGCGCGTCTCTACGGCGACTCCCGAACCGCGGACAATGGGCGGAACGCCGAACAAATCCCGACCCCGAGATAAGCGATATCCGAATTCGTGCGCTCGTACCGATTTTCAGTTGTCGTTTCGAGTGGTTTCGACCGACAGGTAAACGGATAGACCTTTATTCCCGGCGGTATCTCCCCGCATATGGAGCGGGTTGACGTAGCGGTCGTCGGTGGTGGTCCCGCGGGCACGTCGGCGGGATGGGCGGCGGCCAGACAAGGTGCCGACGCGGTGGTGTTAGAGAAGGGGGTTCCCCGTGAAGACCGCGAGGAACTGGGACCGGATTCGACGGACGCCGCCGGAATGTTGAACTACTGGACCGATTTGATGGACCTCCCCGTCGAAGTTCCAGACGAGGTAATCCTCCAGGAGTTAGATGGGGCAACCTTCGTCGGCCCCACAGAACGGGTTACGCTCCGCGATACGGGCATGAAAAGTTCGTATTCCGGCTTCGGATTCACCTTCCACCGGGCGCGCTTCGACGACTGGCTCCGTGGACTCTGTGAGGACGCTGGCGCGGACTATCGGGTGGGAACGAGCGTGAAATCCGTCGCTGTCGACGCCCGGAATGGTCACACGCTGACGCTACGCGACGGCCACGAAATCGAAGCCGAGTACCTGATTCTCGCGGATGGCCCACAGCGAACAGTCACACGAGGCGTACTCGCAGAATTCATCTCCGAGAACCGACTCGAAAACCTCGCTTCGACGCGGGCGAATCACATCGCCTATCAGGAGTACCGAGAATTTCCACCTGAATTAGTCGAGGATGACCTCCTCAAATTCTGGTGGGGCGCGATACCCGGCCACACCGCCTATCCGTGGGTGTTCCCGAACGATGGGGCCGTGGCCCGCGTCGGACTGACGATGCCCATCGGTATCGACCTCTCAGAGATTCGAAACCGCGATTCCTACCGATTGCTTCACTCGGACGATTCTACTGTTCCATCGGGAGAGGAGTACATTCGCCGTCTCCTCGAAGCCGAGTATCCGGAGTACGACCCCGAAGTGGATTTCCCGCTGGTTGAGGACCGAGGAAAGCGCGGCGGCGTCGAATCGTACCCCATCTCCTCGACATGGCCAATCGACTCACCAGTCGAGGCCAATATTGCGGTCGTCGGGGGAGCGATGGGCACGACATCGGCGTTTCACGAGGGCGGCGACCACGTGGCCGTTCGGACCGGGAAAATCGCCGGCTCGCTCGCGGGCGTGGGCGCGCTCGCTGCGTACAACCGCGAGTGGAAGCGCGCGGTCGGCACGGAGATTTCTCGGAACGTTGCGATGGCCGATGTCGTCCGTGGATTCGAGCCAGCCGACTGGGATAGCACATTTCGGTCGGTCGGGCGGATGCTCAACGATGGCCACTACAGCCCGTTTCGCACCCCATTTTCGGGTTTCGATGGCGTCTCGCTGTTCGCACGCTACAAGCGCGCGAAGTTCGGCTATCGGGACGGCGGCTACGTCCAGATTCGAGAATCCGAGTACGCGGTCTGAACCGAGGGGTTTAGTTTCACGACCGCTTACTGTGTATGCGTGCCGTCGTCCCCGCCCGAGTACGTCCACGAGGACGCGATGACCGTGCGGCGAACCCCGGCACGCGATACGAGTCGCGCCACGCGCGACTGGCTGTGGAGTCGGCAAAGCCGACGACACGGGTCGTGCGTAGCACGACCGAACGCGAGGCTGGCAAAAGCCAGCCGAGGATGGTCACCGACGACCCGCCCGGCATAGGGTTTCCCGGCCGAGACGGCACACTGCCTGCGATGACGCCGATCGTTAGTGTTCCGGGCGACACGCTATTTCTCGGAGAGGAATACCGCTGTTCGGTGTCCGGCGTTCAATTCCCGCACAATCGAGCGGGCAGTGGGATAACGTGTCTGCTCACCGTCCGGTTGATATAAACGGAGTGCATAGGAGAGACGAACGACCATTCGATAGCCGTGCCATGTACGGGTGTAATGGCAGAATGTGAGAACTGCGGGGGGTTCGTTACCGAACAGTACGTCAGAGTGTTCGCTCCCACAGGGATGGAGAACGTGCGCGTCTGTCCGAACTGTGAGGACAAACTCAGAGATGGGGCCGAAGTCCGCGAAGCGCACTCTCCCCGTCACACCAACAATGGCTGAGTCCACCTCCGTGGAGAGTACGCAGACACCACAGAGTTCCGTCACAACCACCGATGCGAGCACCGCTCGATTCGACGTTCCCGCCACGGCGTTCGCGTTCGCGGATCTATTCGAGCGCATCCCCGACGCGCGGGTCGAACTCGACACGACGGTTGCCATGCCCGACGACCATACCTTACTGGTCGTGCGGACTGATGGCTGTGAATACACCGTCGATACCGCGCTGCGGTTGGCCCAGAGCGTCAAGACCGCAGAGCGCTTCGACGAACGCGAGGACGGTTGGACATACCGAGTCCGATGGAAGGGCCGTCCGCGACGATTCATCCAGCGACTCGTGGCTGCTGATGTCACACTTCTATCAGCCAACGGACAGAGTTGTCGGTGGACATTCCGCCTGCTCGCTCCCGACCGAACAGGAATATCCCGGGCGCACGACATCATGGCCGACCTCGATTGTGAGGCCGACTGTCAGCGTATCTCGACCTTCGAGGGCGGAGAAACGGACTCCACTGGACTGACTGACGAGCAACGCGAGGCGCTGGTAGCGGCGTTCGAGGCGGGCTACTACGACATTCCGCGGAACGTCACGGCAGACGACGTTGCAGACAGCCTCGATATCTCACATCAAGCGCTCTCAGAGCGCTTTCGCCGCGCCTATCGCCACATCGTCGAAACAGAATTCGCTGTCGAGGGGCGGTATTCGTAACGAGCATTTAGTGATACCAACGATGGCCGATACAGGCCTCAACGACGTATTGGACGAGCGTCGCCGCTGTGGCAAATCGGTGGTAACAGTGTCTCTCGAAGACGGACTGTGCAGCCAGTGTCGAGAGTGGTAAATCGGAGCCGCACTCTCTCGGGGAATTCGACGGAGTAAAGACACGCCCCTGCCGAATCAGTCTGTTCATGGCTGCGATAGCGGACCGCACAGACCCAGTACGAGCGTGGCTCGTGGCGGCCATCGCGGGCGTTCTCGCCGTCGCTGCCGCCGCGCTTGCCTTCCCCCGAGAAGTCTATGCCGAGTTCCTCTGGCGGTATTTTTGGGGACCAATAGACGCAGACGCCCACAACGCGGTGTGTGCGGCCTTGGTCGATGGAGTACTCAAGCGCTTCGGCGCGGCGAGTGCGTGTCGGGCCGTCCCGCCGGGAGCCGTCGTCGCCGAACCGGGCTATACACTGGTTTCGGAGGCTGGCTACGCCATTATTCTCCTGTTCATGCTGGCTGGCGTGTTATTGCTCGTGCGACGGCTCGGTATCGGAACGAATCAAAAAATCTTCTTCGCGCTGATTCCGTTCGTCTTCTTCGGGGGCGCACTCCGTGCAGTCGAGGACGCAAACGACGCCATCCCGACAGGAGTGGCAGCCGCCATCTCCTACCCCGCGAACGCGCTCATCATCAGTCCTGTGATTTACATCACGGTGTTTGTAGTTACACTTGTCGCGTTGCTCGTGAGTCTCTGGCTTTCACGCCGTGGCGTCGTGGAGAACTACGAGCCGGTATTGGCGGGATTCGGGACGCTCGCGCTCTGTATCACGCTCGCCTATCTCGTGTTTCTCGCCGTGACGACACGGTTTCTGGATTTCTATCCACAGATGCTCGTGTTCACGCTCGGGATTGCCTCGGCGATTGCGCTCGGTGTCTATTACGCCATCGGCCGATTTGCGCCCGCCCTCCACGCCGGTACTGGGTATATCGGATTGGCTATCCTCTGGGCGCAGGCAATAGACGGCGTGGCGAACGTTCTTGCCTCCGACTGGGCGCTCGCCATCGGGCTTCCGTTTCAGTACAGCGCGAAACACCCGGTCAACAGGATTATCGTCGGCTTCACCGAACTGGTCTTTCCACCCTCCGTCATCCAGACAATCGGCGATTCGTGGCCGTTCCTCGTGGTGAAAATCGTTCTCGCGGTCGGCGTCATCTGGCTGTTCGACGAGGACATCTTCGAGGAGAGTCCTCGGTATGCCTACCTCCTGATGCTCGCTATTCTCGTGGTTGGGCTGGGTCCGGGCACGCGCGATATGCTCCGGGCAACGTTTGGAATCTAGGGCAACCCACTTTTTCCGTGCTACGAGACGGCTTCGCCGTTTCGAACCACTCTGATAAGCCTGCGCTCGCGCAGACCTCGCACGGTGTTGTGCGCCACGGCGTGCAGCGCGCCCACCGCCCAAACGTTAGTTCTCGATGCCCACGTTCGTTCCAGCGGCTTCCTCGTTCACGTCCTCGCGCTCGATACCATCGAATTCGAGAACGAACTCCGGGCCGAACGCCGATGCCGGCGTCTCGAATCCCGCGCTGACCTCGCCCGCGAGCACGCGCCGAGCGACCTCGACGGCGGTTCGTGCGGTCAAATCGTAGGTATCCGGCGTTTGAAGCCGGGCGGCGGCACGGTCTCCTTCCTCGTCTTCTCGCGGGCTTCGCCCGCTCGAACGGTTCGAGGCGCTACGCGCCTCGCTATTCTCAACCTCACCCCAGATTCGAGTTGTGCTTCGGGCGCGCTCGTCCGCGGTCGGCCCGGTGACCGTTGCGTCGATGAGTCCCTTGAGTGCTCGCTGGACCGGCGATGAACCGAGTACGGGGGTGAGCATTTCTGTCCTCTCCATCATTGAGGCGGCGTATTCCGGGACGGCGGCGTAGGTCTCGATGTTCTCGATTCCGGTCGTGTAGTAGGCCGTCGAAACGTCGCCCCACGGAATCGTGACTGCGGGCTTCACTCCCGCTCCGAGGTCGATGCGGCGTGTCTTCCACGCCGGTGGCACGGTTTTGATCTCGCCGTTGATGCGGGCCGCACCGCTCCTCGAAAGCCCTTCGACGATTGATTTCAGGGTTCCCGGCGAAAAGGTTCCGAGACCGTCGATGGCGAGGCTGAGTCGTGTCGCGTCGGGGAGTTTCGTTTTGAGATACGCGGCCAGACAGTCGGTCGGAACCACGTCGAAGCCCACCCCCGGAAGCAGGGTCACGCCTGCCTGTTCTGCCTCCCTGTCCAGTTCGGCGATGGCTTCGAACGCGCCGATTTCGCCGGTGATGTCGAGGTAGTCCGTGCCGCTTCGCAGGCAGGCTCTCACTAGCGGGTCGGCGGTCGCCGAAAACGGCCCGGCACAGTTCAACACCGCGTCGAACTCGGCAATCTGGTTTTCGAGTACGTCCGGGTGAGTGAGGCTGAATACTCGGTGGTCGAGTCCGCGGTCGGTCGCCTGCCGTTCGAGCGGTTCGGCGCGTCGGCCCGCGAGCGTCGGTGACAGCCCTTCCTCGTCGGCGGTTTCGGTGACGAGCGCGCCCGTGTAGCCATACGACCCGTAGATGAGCAGTTCGTTTGCCATGCGCGGTTGTTGGGCGGTGGAAGGGAAAACTCAAGGGGTTGCAGACTATCGAAACGCCTCTCGTGCGCGCCGGACGTAGCTGTTGTTTGCCCAACTCCGGGCGTCGCTCATCTCGTCTAGCAGTGTTTCCGCGTCCGCTTCGGTGAGCAAATCGTTTCGGACGAACACCGCTAGTAGCTTCGGTGTCGTCACCAGTCGAGTATCGACCAGTGATGCATGGACGAGTCCGAGTTGATTGAACTCGTCGCAGAGGAACACCGCCGCGTCCTCGTCGTTTGCGAGCGTCACAGCGGCGTTCTCTCCATCGTCAAGCGGAAAATCCGCGTCGAGTGTGACCTGTCGTATGTCGATTCGCTCCAGTCGGTCGAGTACCGCCTGTGCTGCACGCCCGTGTTCGTCGCTATACGATGCGATATCACGGAGTTCGTTTTCTACTTCGGTCGCTGTGAGGACATCGTATTCAGAGAGCAGGCAGTCAAGCGGCGATGGGTCGTGGTCAGCTACGACCCCGAGACTGACTAGTGCCGACGTATCGGCGACGACACCCACCATCTAGAGGTCAGCCAGTTCCTCGGTGAGCGATTCGTTGAGTTGGCGCTTCAGGACGCGGAAGTTCGCCGCTTCCTCGGGACCGACGAGGGATTTCAACTCCTCGAAGGAGATTTCGTCGTCGTAGTACGCGCCCGCGATTTCCTGCGTGAGTCGGTCGTCGTGGGCGGCGTCGCGGAGGTACTCGCGGAGCGCGTCGGTCAGTACATCCGTGCGGTCGGTCCCGAGGACGGTCGCCAGTGCGTCCGCGCGCTCGATGAGTTTTTCGGAAGCACGGAACTGGACGCGGCGTTTATCAGTGCTCATTTGGTATGTATTGGGAGACGGGTTGCAAAACTCTTGTGTACGGTGTGAGCCAAATCCAGAATACAATTCTATAATGCATACATAATCATCAACGTTAAGAGCGAGGTGGCAGTAGTAGTGGGATAGTATGGCAGCGATTCCGAGAACTAATGCCGACAAATTGAAGGAGGTACTTGCGGGCTATGATAAGACCGCTGATGCTGGTGATGCGATTTCTGATGAGGCAGTCGAAGAAGTCAGGGATGTCGGTGAAGAGACTGCGAAACGCCAAAAGAATTTTCTCTGTGAGATCGGTGTGCTTGACAAAGATGGTAATGACTATCAGCTAACGGAGAAAGGACAACAACTCGGAAATTACATTAGGTTTAACCAAAACGATCAAGCAAGAGAATTGTTCAGAGATTTACTCACTAACCACAATTCGATCTCCGAGCTACTATCTCATTTTGATTCGGAAGGACTTGGACATGAGGATTTAGTAAATAAAGTAGGATTTGTTACTGCGAACGAATTGACTTCTGATAGAATAAAGTCCGGCGCGAAGGCAATGGTTGAGCTTCTCGAATGGACTGATTTCATAAAATCGGATGGAGAAGGAATCTATTACTTGGTTGAAGAAGGACAACGCGGATCGGATGATGAGCTAAAGCAACCACCCGAAGAAGAGCCTGAAACAGTCGATCAACACAATGATACCTCAGACCGAACACAAAACTACTCATCGAAATCTCAGAATGAAATCCGCGATTCTGAGATTCAATCTGGGGTTCTTGATATCAAGTTGGAATTGACAGGTGGCGAAGACCCCGAGAATGTGAGAAAACTCATCCTAGCCATTCGTAAAGGATCAGAACAGGGTATCAGTGAAT
>DASSKS010000058.1:0-5807 GCA_035690245.1 Halococcus sp.
ACGGCTTCAGCCCATACAAGCAGTGTATCGGACAGGGGCGATGGCCGACGCCTGCGCAGCGGCGCTTTCACGCAGTGACCGCCGCCTCGTTTCGGTACTAGCTGACCTCGATTATGTGGCCGTGGAAGAAGACAAAACACGCGAATACGCCGATTTAGAGACGTTCACGAACGTCAATACGCGCGAGGAGTTCGAGGAGGTTACCGAACGACTCCTGTAGCCTATTAAACTGCCAATATTACGCGCCGACGTACTCCTCGTTGACCTCCCAGCCGCCATTTCCATCTCGAATCATGTACTCGCCGTAGTAGGGAACCCGGCTATCGACGACCTCGCGGAACGCCTCACGGATTTCTTCTCTGGTCATCTCGCCCATCGGCCGGAGGTCGTCGTTGCGGTTCAAACACCCTTTGAGATACCCCTCGTGAGTCACCCGGACCCGGTGACAGTTCGCACAGAAGTTCTCGTTTCCAACGGGGTCAACGATTTCGACCATCCCACCATCAATCCAGTAGC
Organism: Halococcus sp.; assembly: GCA_035690245.1. Lineage (GTDB taxonomy): Archaea > Halobacteriota > Halobacteria > Halobacteriales > Halococcaceae > Halococcus. The sequence continues at coordinate 517 of DASSKS010000058.1, forward strand.
GTCGTCGGTCGTGCATCTCTCGGTGTTCGATATGGTCCGCTTTCTCGGCAAGCCAGTTGTGGACGCGCTCGATGTCGATGGCCCACTCTGGATGGCCCGCGATTTCCGGCATATACTCGATGAGTTGCAACTGGAGACCTGAATTCTCCCCGACGTGTTCGACCATTTCCGGGATGAATTCGATTGTGCCCTCGAAGACGACCATGTTGAGTTTCACGGGGTCGAGACCAGCCCCAAGCGCGGCTTCGACGCCTTCGAGAACGCGGTCGTACGCGCCGGCTTTCGTGATTTCAGCGAACGCTTCCCTGTCGAGGGCGTCCTGTGAGACGTTCACCCGGTCGAGTCCGGCTTCTTTCAGGTCCTCTGCGCGCCCCGGCAGGAAGGTCCCGTTAGTCGTCAAGGATACCTCCATCTCATCGGGCGTGCGCCGAATGATTTCCTCTAAGTCCTCGCGCAACATTGGCTCTCCGCCGGTGAATTTCACTTTTTCGACATCGAACTCGCGGGCGACTTCGAGAAATCGAGCCACGTCGTCGGTACTCATCTCCTCGTCCTGTGGGTCCATCGGGCCGCGTGTATCGCCGAGACCTTCGTTGTGACAGTACACACAGTCGAAATTACAGCGGTCAGTCAGCGAGACCCGCACACCCGATACCTCCCGGCCGAACCCGTCCACGAGCATGGATTACCTTTCGCTTGCGGACGGTTAAACCTGCGCGCTCTGTGGGGGAGGACGTAACCATTTTCAATTTCGTCGCCTCGCGTTTGTAGCTGCTCTATGGTACTCATGTCCCATTCGACGCTATTCTCGGATTAGTGGCTGAGTCACAAATAGCATAGTAACCCGGAAATACGAGGGACAACGGTCTTGGTCTTTGGCTGTGTCCAGCCATCATGAGACGCCGCTTTCATCTCGCGTTTGCACTCGTCGTCCTTCTCGTGACGAGCGGCTGTACGCTTCCGGGGGCAGACCTCACTGCCAATGCGGCCCCCGTATCGGTGAACGACAGCACACTCAACACGACGGGCTACACCCTTGACGAACGCGCGCCCATCGCGCTCAACGAGACTGTTGGCATCGCTGGCGAGGACCGCAAAATCGGCGTGAAAAACTGGATTGCGGCGTACGAGAGCACCGAACACGAGGGGCGCTTCGTCGTCTTTTCCACGCCGAGTCCGAACACCGAGGGTGCGCCGGTCAATCCGTTCGCCGACCCATCGGAGCGCCGTGATATCGCCCGGATGTTCGGCGAGGTGGTCAACAAAACTCCACTACGAGTCGTCAATCGACACAACGTTACGATGTTCGGCGAGCGAACCGAGGTCGTGACGTATGCAACCACCAATCGAAGCGCCGGGGGAACTCAAGTGTTCGTCCAGATAGCGATGACACAACACGAAGGCGACGCTATGGTCGCAGTCGGTGTCCAGCCGCAGTCGGTCGATGAGATAGGTGAATTCTCCCGGCTCGTCGAGGGTCTCGAACACGGTGAGTCAGCATGAAAGGCGACCTCGACCCACAGGTCGAAGTCATGCTCGACTTGCTGAACGACTACGACATCTCGCTGTCGGGCGACGATGTGGCTGAATCGCGCACCCAGCTCGATACGATGATGGACCTCGCTGGCGACGACCCGGTTTCGGTAGGTGAGGTTGCTGATGTTTCTATTCCAGTCGAGGACCGCGAACTGTCGGCGCGAGCATACGTGCCCGATGGCGAAGGACCGTTTCCGACGGTGGCCTTCTTTCACGGCGGCGGGTTCGTGCTCGGAAGTCTGGAGGGGTATGACAACTTCTGTCGTCTGTTGGCGAATCGGTCTGCGTGTCTCGTGGTTTCGGTTGACTATCGGCTCGCGCCCGAACACCCGTGGCCCGCGGGGCTTGCGGACGCCTACGGCGCGACGCGGTGGCTTGCGTCCAATGCCAAGCGATTTTCGGGTGACGGCAACCGGCTGGCCGTCGCGGGTGATAGTGCTGGCGGAAACCTTTCTGCGACCGTCTCGCTGTTGGCCAGAGAGCGCGGGATGCCGGATATCGACCAGCAGATTCTGCTGTATCCGGCGACCACCTATCTGGAACCGATGACCTCGCGCGCCGAGAACGCTTCTGGGTACTTCCTCACCGCAGAAGACCTCGTGTGGTTCGTCAAGCAGTATCTCGACAACGAACTCGATGCGTACAACCCGCTCTGCTTTCCGCTGTCTGCGCGCGACCTCTCGGACCTGCCGCCAGCGTTCATCATGACCAACGGGTTCGACCCGCTGCGCGACGAGGGAATCGCCTACGCCGACCGCCTCCGCGAGGCTGGGGTCTCCGTCGAACACACGAACTACGAGTCGATGATTCACGGATTTCTCAACATGGAGGGCATCGTTGACCGTGCATACGATGGCATCGACGAAATCGCCGCCTTCCTCCGTGACGGATTCGGTCGCTAGCTGTGGTGGCGGTTGCGGTGGCTGGAGCGCGTCCCGGCGAAGCCGGGCGCGCGAGAAAGGGAGAGGTAGGCCTGCGGTTGCGGTCCTCGGCGGATGAAGGGCGAACGAGCGGTGGGCGGTGCGAACGGAGTGAGCACCGCCAAAGCGAACGGGGAGCAGAGCGACCCGTGAGCAAAGCGAGTGAGGGCTTCGGCGGTCGCGGTGCGGTTGCGGAGAACGCTGGCGATTGTACCGCGAACGAGCAACGCGAGTGAGCGGCAGTTTTTGGTCCAGATTTTTGCGAGGGGTTGAGCGCGACCGCAGGGAGCGCGAACCCCCGAAGTAAAAAGGTGGTGGCGTTAACCGAAGTTCTCGACCTTCGCGCGGTCGGGAGTGCCGCCCACGGTTTGTAGGGCATCAGTTGCTGCATCGAGGAATTCGGCGAATCCATAAATGAACACCTGTTCGTCAGCCGTGCCCGTGAGTGCACTCTCGACGGATTCCGTCAGATTCTCATCCTCGGTGAGCACGCTGACGAACGCGCCCGCCTCGCGGAGAGAGGCGAGTCGCTGTTCATGAATGGGTTCATCGTCGCGGTAGATTACCGCGGTTTCACCACCGTCATCGAGTGTGCGTTCTGCGATTCCGACCGCGGGACCGATGCCCGGCCCGCCGGCGAGGATAGTAGTGTGAGATTCGTCCTCGTAGTAGGCGTTGCCGAACGGCCCGGCCAGTTCGATAGTGTCTCCTGATTCGAGGTCTGCGAGATACGGGCCGACATCGCCACCGGGTTCGACCCCAACCGTTATCTCGAAGGTGTCCTCGACTGTGGGAGAGGAGAGCGTATAGAAGCGCGAGCGGCGCTCGCCGCCGATGTCGAGCGAGAGTTTGATGAACTGGCCCGGTTGGGCATCGAACCCATCTGGGGTTTCGATGTCGAGGGCAACGGCGTCCGGGCCGACGCGGCGGACAGCGCGCACACGGGTATCGGTCGAATTCATTGGACGAAATCCGCAAGCGCCGGCCAAAGGAACTTCGGTCTGCTCATTTCGAAGCCTTTTCGTCCGCAGACGGAGTAGACGAACGCAGCATATGCCAGACGATTTGAACTGGGCAATCGGCGGGGAGGCCGGTGACGGCATCAACTCCACCGGCAAAATCTTCGCACAGGCACTCTCGCGTGCGGGCCGACACGTCTTCACCTCGAAGGACTTCGCCTCGCGTATTCGTGGAGGGTACACCGCCTACAAAGTCAGGAGTGAAACAGAGCGCGTCGAGTCGGTGGTCGATAGGCTCGATATCCTGATTGCGCTCACCCAACGCACGGTCGAGGAGAACACGGACGAACTCCACGAGGGGTCGGTCATCATCTACGACGGCGAGCGCACGATGATGGAGGACTTCGAGGCCCCCGAGGGAATGATTGACCTTCCCGTACCCTTGAAACGGCTCGCAGAGGACGCCGGCGGCGCAATCATGCAGAACATCGTTGCGCTCGGGGCTGCCTGTGAAGTGGCGAACTTCCCCATCGAAAATCTCGATGAAGCCCTCGAAAAGCGCTTTGGGAACAAGGGTCAGTCAATCGTCGAGAACAACCAAGAGGCTGCCCGACTCGGACAGGAATACGTCAGAGACGAGTACGACCGCGACGGCTTTGGCTACGACATCGACACCACCGATAACGACTATGTCCTCCTCAATGGCGACGAGGCCATCGGTATGGGTGCTATCGCGGCTGGCTGTCGCTTTTATTCCGGCTATCCAATCACGCCCGCCACGGATGTCATGGAGTATCTGAAAGGCCGTCTGGAGCGCTATGGCGGCCACGTGATGCAAGCAGAGGACGAACTCGCAGCCATCAACATGGCTCTTGGGGCTGCGCGGGCCGGTGCGCGCGCGATGACCGCGACATCGGGACCGGGTATCGACCTGATGACCGAAACCTTTGGGTTAGTTGCCCAGAGCGAGACCCCCCTTGTAATCTGTGACGTGATGCGTTCTGGTCCTTCGACTGGAATGCCGACAAAACAAGAACAGGGCGACCTCAACGCGCTGTTGTACGGCGGTCACGGCGAGATTCCACGGTTTGTCGTCGCGCCGACCACCGTATCCGAATGTTTCCACAAAACCATTGAAGCGTTCAATCTCGCCGAGAAATATCAAACGCCCGTGTATTTGGTGGGCGACCTCGCGCTCGCGGTCACCGAGCAAACCTTCGAACCCGACGAGTTCGACATGGACGCCGTGGAAATCGACAGGGGCAAACTCGTTTCCGAGAACGACCTCGATTCGTGGCTCAACGATAAAGACCAGTTCCAGCCACACTTCCCGAACGCCGACGGCATCAGCCCACGAACACTTCCTGGTACCTCGGGCGGCGCGCACATGACGACGGGATTGGAACACGACGAACTCGGTCGGCGAACCGAGGATACGGAGGTGCGCGTCGAGCAGGTCGATAAACGAAACCAGAAAGTCATCACTGCCAAAGAAGACGAGGACTGGGACTACCGCGAGTTTGGCGACAGTGACGCGGACACGCTCATCCTCTCGTGGGGGTCGAACGAAGGGGCGATGCGCGAGGCGATTGGCTTTTTGGAGGATGCCGACGTTTCGGTTCGGTTCATCTCGGTTCCATATCTGTTCCCCCGGCCCGACCTCACAGAGGAAATCGAAAGCGCCGATGAGGTCATCGTCGTCGAGTGTAACGCGACGGGCCAGTTCGCAGACCTCATCGAACACGACAGCCTTACACGCCTCAAACGGGTAAACAAATACAACGGCGTGCGGTTCAAGGCCGACGAATTAGCAGAGCGAATCACCGACGAACTCGGTCGGCGAACCGAGGATACGGAGGTGCGCGTCGAGCAGGTC
>DASSKS010000059.1:0-10563 GCA_035690245.1 Halococcus sp.
CAGCGTTAGCGCTATCGTCTTCCGTCGAGAGCGAGGGGGTGATGGGTTGGCCGATGTGATTCCCGAAGAGCCATTCCGACCAGTCGAGTTCGAGCACGCGACAGTCGCGGTTTTGAATCCGGCGGTCGCGGGTCTGGCTGTAGTTCAACAGCGCGACCAGCACGACGCCGCCGACGGTGTTGCCGAGGGTCGCAGGGATGAGGAATTCCCAGAGGAATTCGAGGATGGTCGCGTCGCCACTGAACACGACGTACAGCGTCTCCGTCGAACTCACGATGCAGTGGGCCAATCCCGCGACGGCCACGGTATAGGTGATAATGAAGACGAGGAGCACCCGTGCCGCCGTGTCGCGCGCGGCGTGAATCAACCACACCATTCCGGCGATGAGACCGCCGGCGTAGACGCCCTTCCAGAAGACGGTCGCCCACGAGAGTTCGAAGAAGTGGACGCCGAGTTCGTGGGCGACCGCCGCCGCTTCGGGCGCGAACACGCCGGTGTTGGCGAGCACGTAGGCGCTCGCCGCCGCGCCGAGGACGTTCGGAACGAACACGACGACCCAGACGCGAAGCAGTGCCGGAACGGACGCGATTTTCGTCATCACGAGCGTCACTGGCGTCAGGGTATTTTCGGTGTATAGTTGATAACTGCCGAGCGCGACGCCAATGAAGCCGAGCGGATAGAGGAGGTAACCAATCGCCAATGCTGGCTCGCTCCCCGTTGAAGCGACCGCGGCCAGCGCCGCCGTGCCGAGAACCGAGAGGCTCATCACGAAACCCGCGGTGAGACCACTGAGGAAGAGGAGACGATTGCTCCGGTCGAATTCTTCATCAGCGGTCGCAACGATTCGCTGAAAGATTTCGTCCGCCGAGAAGCGGTCGCGCACCGCCGAGCCAGCCGCCGGTGCGCCGCGCTCCGAGCGGTCGATGGTCTCGCGCAGGTCGTCGTTCGAGACGCCGCTAGTGCCGTTGGCCGCCGACCATGAGGTATCCGTGTTTGCGTCAGCATCCCCGAGGTCGCCGGCGTCCACGAGCGCGTCGAGCATCGCATCGACCGTGTATCGCCCCTCGTAGCGCTCGCCATTGATGAAAAACGTCGGCGTGCTGTATAGTTCGTGGTCGATTGCGTCCTCGAAATCCTCGCGGACGCGTGCTTCGTGTTCGCGGTTGTCGAACTCCGCCGCGAATCGGTCAGCGTCGAGGTCGAGTTCTTCCGCATATTCCTTCAGGTCGTCGTCGGTGAGCGCGTCTTGATGCTCGTAGAGATGGTCATGCATCGACCAGAACGCACCCTGTGCGGCGGCGGCTTCGGCTGCCTCGGCGGCGTGTTTCGCGTGTGGATGCGGGTCGGTCAACGGGAAGTGACGGTAGACGTACTGGAGGTCGTCACCCAAACGGTCTCGAAGCTCCTCGATGACCGGGTAGGCGTCGCCGCAGTCCTCACACTCGAAGTCACCATATTGAACGAGTGTTACGGGGGCATCGTCCGGTCCGCGGGTGTGGTCGCGTTCGTTCACCGGGCTGTGGAGGTCCGGTTCCGACGTGGAGGATGAGCTAGGCCGACTCATGTATCTGGATTCTTTTGGGATATACACCAAAACATATCACAAGTAAATTGGCGGCCAGCATTCCTAAACATTGGGTTCAGCGATAATATCGCCGTAGAGTAGTAATACGCTACTATATTCTGGGAGTATATCCGAAACCGAAACCGTTCGGTAGAAGCCGGACACGATGAGAACTACACTTCGATAGCGGGGTGTCGCCTTTGCCCTGACAACCGCGACATTTAACTATCAGATTTTCGGCGGAAGTGAGTGAGAATCGGCGTGAGAGCGGCTATTGCGAGGGTGGGGGTCGGACAATGTCGGGGTTGTCTGATAACCCCGACATCGACTGAGGGTGAGCCGGTATTCTCATTCTTGTCCTGCCATACGGTCGCCCCGCATAGACGCGAGCGTGGTGGCTAACTGGTGAGCCTGAGTAGTTCTTACAACCATCCATCGGGGATATGGATGATTTCATTGCGTGTGTCCTCGGGCCTGAGAACACTCAGCGCGTTGTGGACGGACCGAACGATGTCGTTGCGCGGGGTGCGTTGGTCTTCGTAGAAGAGAATTCCCCAATGATTGGTCTCCTCGACGAACTCCTTGGTGATGAAGTGCTGGTCGTTGGTGAGAACTGTTGATTCGTTCTCGCTAGCGAACTCTAGAACGTCCGGGTCGTCCTTTCCAACAATGGGTGTGTCGTAGATAGCTACCGCGTCGATACCTTCACTCTGGAGGGTGTTGGCGATGACTGGAGAGACGTGCTCGTCGGTGAGAACTCTCATGCGTGCTGACGGAACTTCTCTGGATCGAGTTGGCGTTCCTCGGCACGCTGGCCGGCTTGATGTTTCTTTTCGCGCCACTCCTGCATCACGTCGGGATGGTCGTAATAGTACGCGAGGGCGTGATGAACAGCCGCGAGATCGAGGTCGTAGTCTGCGGCTACGTCTTCGGGATGCTCGCCTTTGTCGATGACACGAGCAGCGATATGGAGCACTCCTATACGTCGCCCGTCGATCCGCGGCTCACCGCCGAGCGTATCCTTGGTAGAGACGATCTGGGTCATATTCGTTGTTCTCTGTGGGTTCACAAAGAGGTTCGCCTTCTCAGCCTCCGCTGTTCTGAGCGGCGTGAGAGTGCTGAGAGTAGTTCGGTGAGCATGGGGCACCTCGGGAACCATCCGTCTGCGAAAGCCCGCACAGCGCGCTCTGCGCGCGAGCAGGACCGTGGAGGTGGGTATGGCGGCACGGAGCGCCGCCGGGCGTGGAGGGTGGGTACGCGGTCGGGCTTTGGCCGGCCCTCCGGGCCGGGATTCTTCGGCGGTGCGGCCGCGGTCGCTGTCCCGAACCGCGCGCGTTTCTCGCGCGCGCTGAGTCGGTCCGGTGGGGTACGGCGCGGTCGCGGTGGCGACGGCTCGGAGAGCCGGAGCCAGTAGTCTGAAGCCGCGCACAGCGAGCACGCGCAATATCGCCGCAGCCGCGCAGCCGGGCGAGCGTAGCGAGAGCGAGCTTCAAAGAAGCGAACGGTCCGGCGAGCAGGACCGGCGAGCTTGCGCGATGGCGTAGCGAGCACGGCAGTGCAGTCGCGGTCGGTCCATCCCGCTGACTCGACGAAACTGCCGCTGTGGTATCTTGTAGTTCGGAGTTATGACTACGACATATTTCACTCTGAACACGGGGTGCTATCGCGTCGATCACGCTGGAGCGTTAACCTATAAATGGGGAAGTGCTTGCTTACAGGGTCTGGCTCAGGTGGCTTGTTCTTCGATTTCTTCGGGGAGGTCCGTCTGTTCCATATGGTTTGCCAGTCCGAGGATTGTGGGTGCCCAGAGACCGACGAAAATCCCCTGTTGTTTCTTTCCTTTGAGCAGGAACAGGTACAGTGCGTACGCTGTTGAGAGTCCTGCTGCAACCACTGCAGCGTGGGTTGTGCTTCCGGACGCTGATTAATCTTCGCTCGACACAACCAGAAGTATATTCTCGCGCTGGTCACTTCATTCGTATGCTTGCAAGTCAATGTTCTGCAAACACATCGCATCTTTCCAGACGGTGCTCAAATCCCGAACATATGCCTAAACCTCAATATATCTACACCTTTAATAAGCGACAAGTTACTGTTTCAGTAATATTTTTATACTGATATTACGAGGGTTAGTATGGTATAGAGGCCAATGCCGGCAATCACACCGTATTGAGCACTACAGGTACTACAGGTAAATGATTATCGAGCAGGAGCTGATTCTTCCGGACCGTGATGGCGCGTTGGGGACGACCCAACGGTACTGACCGTAGCAAACACCGCCTCTGGGTCCTTGTTCCACAGCCAGTGCCAGCGTGTCCAGATGAGTAGTGAGAGCTTTCGGCCAGTACTCAACTGTGGTGTTGCAGAGAGCACGTCACAATCACGAGATCGGATCAGTCGGTGATGGTCAGCATAGAGTACCGCGGCGAGCAATACGGGAAACTGGCAGTCTTTCGGGAGATACTTGATGCCTGCAACACCCTCGTGGTAGCGGTTTTCGGTCCGGTGAAGTTCTTCGCGCATGACAGCGGCGAACGACTCGTCCATCGTCAAACACTCGATTTGCTCGTCCGTAACGCCATGTGTTGAGCGCGTCGTCTCTGGGAGGTAAATACGGTCATACTCACGAATATCCTCGCGGACATCTCTCAGGAAATTCGTGAGTTGAAACGCCTCACCGAGCGCGCGGGCGTGTGGGCGGGCCGTTTCGGGGTCTGCGGGCTGCATGATCGCAGTCATCATATACCCGACCGCGGCTGCGGAGCCGTAGATGTACTCTTCAAGTTCGTCATGGGTCGCGTAGCGCCGTTTCGTGATGTCCGTCGTCATCGCATCGATGAATTCGTTGATGACGTTCTCAGCGATGGCGTACTCCTCGCGGAGGTCCGAAAAGGCCGCGAGCACCGGGTCGTCAGTCTCCTGTTGGCCGAGTGCCGCCGCGCGAAGCTGTTCTAATTGTTCGCGCTGGACTTCGGGTGGTGCCCCTTCTGCATCATCGACGATCTCGTCTGCAACCCGAAAAAACGCATAGAGAACGTAGGTCGGGTGGCGAACACGCTCAGGGAGTACCCGCGTCGCAACGTAGAACGTCGTTCCAGTACGTCGATGAATGTCCTTGCTCTCTCTAAGCTGTGTCTCGGACACCATTTCGGACAGCTCTTCGCGTGTGACGGGTTTATATGTTTGTACACAGAAACGTTTGAGATCGGATTATGATAGAACTAATTAGTTGTTTGCAACCACAGTATGTAGGCGTTTATCGAAGTCGTTTTTGTGTGAAGCCGCTACAGACTGATTATGACCCGAGTCGTCGTTATCGGCGGCGGACTCTCCGGGCTTGTCGCGGCTCGCCATCTCGCGGAGGCGGATGTCGAGGTACACCTCGTTGAACGTCGCAAGGACGTGGGTGGGCGCGTCAGAAGCCGATACGAGGACGGTTTCACCTTCGACCGTGGCTTTCAGGTGCTCTTTACAGCGTATCCCGCCGCACAACGCGAACTCGACTATGAGAAACTCGATCTGCGATACTTCACTCCCGGTGCGACTATTGCACGACCCGGCTCTCGTTCGGTGCTCGCCGACCCGCTACGTGACCCTTCCTCGCTCGTGGAGACCGTGTTCAACCGGGAGATCAGTCCAATGGACAAGCTTCGTGTCCTTCGCTTGCAACGTGAACTCGCTGGAAAACGAGAAGCCGAGATATTCCATGGACCGGACACGGGCATCGAAGGGTATCTCACAGAGCGGGGATTCTCGCGGCGGTTCGTAGCGAACTTCGCCGCGCCATTTTATGGAGGAATCACGCTTGACCGCTCGCTTTCGACCTCAAAGGCCGTCTTCGAGTACACGTTCAAGATGCTTTCCGAAGGACGCATCGCCCTGCCGGCGGCAGGGATGGGTGCAATCTCGAAACAACTCGCAGAGAAGGCCCGCAACGCGGGGGTGGAAATAGCGCTTGAGACGACCGCCGAAGGTGTCTCGGCCGACCGTCACGGTGCAACGGTCGATCTCGGCAGCGAGACGCTGAGTCCTGACGCAGTCATTGTTGCGACTGACCCGCCGACAGCACGCGAACTTACGGGTATCGAGGCGATTCCGACCGACGCGCACGGATGTGTTACTCAGTACTTCTCATTGCCAGCTCACGAGGTACTCTCTACCGGCAAGAAACTCATATTGAACGCTCAGAGCGACGCGCCGAACCACGTCGCACCGCTTTCCGTGGTGGCTCCCGAATACACTCCCGACAACCGCGGACTATTGAGCGTGACGTTCCTCGGCGAGCGCGAGGAAACCGCCGCGGAGCTTGCAGAGCACACAGAGAACGCACTCGCATCGTGGTATCCGGGACGGAGTTTCGACGGTCTCAAACTGCTTCATACTGAGCGCGTCCCGTTTTCGCAGTTCGTCCAACCGCCGGGATTTCAGAAGAACTTACTAGCCCCGGATGCGCCCAACGGGCCAGTGTTTTTAGCGGGCGATTTCATGGAGTGGTCGTCGATTCACGGAGCGCTTTCGAGCGGTCGTCGGGCCGCTGAGGCAACGCTCGAAAGAGTTTCGTAGTTCGTTCGGTGTTGATGGACTGCAACAATGAATCGTTCATCACTCAATATCGCATTTCATCAGCAGAGGTACGAAGATCTAGCTCAAACGTCCACGCACTCGGACTTTGTTGGATGAGATACCAGTAGGCATCTGCAACCTCGACTGGGTCAATCATCCGGTCTTCTGGTCTGTTGACCTCGCTCTCTCCACCCGAAGCGGCAATCGCGCCATCAATTATCGTATACGCGACATGGATTCCCTCGGGATTGAACGCGCGGGCTATCGACTGCGCCATCCCTCGGAGAGCAGGACCTAAACTGTCCCATGCGAGAAGATTTCCGAGCGCGCGTTTTGCGAGCGACGTTCCCGTGAAGATGATCGTTCCACCGTCGGAGTCGACCATATCGGCTGCTACTTCGCGTGAGCACAGGAACGCTCCCATTATCATTACTTCCCACACTCTTTCGAAGTCCTCCGGTGATAGATCGAACAACTGTCCACGGGCAGAGACGCTCGGGTTATAGATGAGAATGTCTATCCGACCGAACTCTTCTCTGACTCTCTCGAAGCCACGCTCGATCTGGTCCGGGTCGCTGAGATCGGTTGGGACCGCGATAGCATCCCCTTCTGTAGTTTGCAACTCGTCGGTTAGTTCGATGAGATAGTCTTCCGAGCGTGCGAGAAGCCCGACAGAACACTGTTCGGTTGCCAGTTTATGGGCGACAGTCGCTCCGAGTCCGGGTCCGACACCTGCTATGACTGCTGTTCGTGACATGATGCATGATTATTGTCGGACGGCTTAATCCTCACCCCGCGCCTGCTCGAACATCGCAATCGCCTCCTCGCGGCGCTCTTTGTGGTCCACAATCGGAGCTGGATAGTCCGGGGCGATTTCCTCGCGTTCCTCACTTCCGAGTTCATGCCACGAGTGAATCTGCTCTGGATTCGCGTCTTCGAGTTCGGGGATGTACCGTTTGATGTATTCGGCGTCTGGGTCGTAATCCTCACCTTGGGTCATGGGATTGAACACCCGAAAGTAGGGTTGAGCATCGGTCCCTGTCGAGCCGACCCACTGCCAATTTCCATTATCGTTCGCGGTGTCGTGGTCGACCAACAGCGCTCGGAAGTGCTCGTAGCCCCGCCGCCAGTCCTGTGCGAGGTCCTTCGTGAGAAAGGAGCCGACGATGAGCCGCGCGCGGTTGTGCATATACGCCTCCTGTGCTAACTGGCGCATCCCCGCATCCACGACCGGATATCCAGTCCGTCCCTCCCGCCATGCGTCGAGTTCGTCCTCGTCGGTTCGCCAGTCAATGTCGTTCTCGTAGTCCTTGTAGTTTTCCGTGACGACGCTGGGATTGGAATAGAGTACCTGCGTATAGAACTCGCGCCACGCGAGCTGTCGCCGGAACGCCTCGACTGATTCCGCTTCCTCTTCGTCCGCCCCTTCCATCGCATCCTCAGTCGCAGAATACACCTCGCGTACGCCGATGGTCCCATACTTCAAATCCTGTGAGAGCCGCGAGGTGGGTTCGTCCGCGAGCACGTCGTGCTCGTTGTCGTACCGATAGATATCCTCGACACAAAACGATTCGAGACGCTCGCGCGCCGCCTCGGTGCCCGCTGCGGGGAGGTCGGCAGTTGGCTCGTCGAATCCCAACTCCTCGATGTCGGGAAGTGCGTCACTCTCGATATCGGCGAGCGCATCGGCATCAGGCGTAGGATAGGGGTCCTCTTTCTCGCGGTCGAGCCATTTCTCGCCGAAGTAGGAGAATACCGAGTACGGGTCGCCGTCATTGGTCGTTATTGTACCGGGTTCGTGGTGGATGGCGTCGTGATACTGTTCGTGTTTGAGGGGCGCTCCATCGAATGCCTCCTGTACTGTTGTGTCGCGCTTCTGTGCGAGTCCTGAGTAATCATGATTCCAGACGATACTGTCAGCACCGTACTCACCAGCGAGGCGTGGAAGTTCTTCGGTAGGATCGCCCCGAACCCATACGAGGTCACTTCCGTGGTCGCGGTACCAGTCCTGAAGCCAATCGAGAGCGTCTAGCAAGAAACCGACGCGCGGTGGAGCGGCGTATTCCAACACATCTGGATCGAAGATGAGAATAGAGGGCGGTCAAGGAACTCATCTAGTTCGAGGTCTAACCAGTTTTCCACGATCTCCATGTCAGAACTAACAGGCCGTGAAGACTAATCACTTGTTCTCGCATTCATCTCCAGTCTCAGCGCGGACCCTCACGGCCCACAGGGGGCCGGAGGGCTGGCGAGATAAGAACTGAATTGTGATAGCGGGAGGTGGATTTGAACCACCGCTCTGCGGGATATGAACCCGCCGGAATTACTGGCTATCCCATCCCGCTGGCCGATTTTCCTTCGGAACGTGAATAACGGTTGCGACCAGCGACTGGTCTATCCTCGTGAGTATCACTTCAGGGAAGAATCGCCGCGCTGGGCGGCGTCTCAACTTCTGAGAGTGTCAATCGGGGCGTATCCTCACGGATGTGAGCGTGAGTGCTCACGACGCCGAACGGGGTGAATGCTGCCCCGTCGGGCCGGAATCGGTCGGCCAGTCGTCGTCGAAACCGGCCGAATAGCCCATGTCTGCTCTGTGCCGCTGTTGGCGCACTCAGATCGTGAACCGTGAAATACGCCTCGGGAATGTCTCGACGGGCCACGTGCGGAATGGTGTCAACCAGTATCTCACCATCGGCTGCCCGCACGTACTCGGCGACTTCCGCTTGCAGCGCATCAACGTCGAACTCGGGCCGAACGGTTACGATCACGTGCGACTCCTCTCCGGACTTGTCGATTTGGGCACGAACGAGACCGATTTCGGCTCGTTTCTCCGAGAGATCGACGGGCGACAGCCGGGATTCGAGCGTCGATTGGTCAGCCTCGGAAGGAAGTGCCACCGTTGCGAACACCACCATGTCCGGCTCGGCAAGCAGAAAGCGGTCGTCCGCGAGCGAATTGATGTCTACCTCGTCTGCATAGTCCGGCTCAACCTGTTCGGCAAACGTCTCCGCGACCTCATATTCCAGCGCAATGCGATACAAGGTTTTGTCACTCATGCTGACCCTCCGCCGACGTGGGCACGTCCCACTCAGCCACGTCAGCCCATTCGACGTTGGCTCCATTCACGCCCGCCGGAACCTCACACCCTTCTTCGCCCTTGTAGCGGAAAAACCACGTCACCGCGCAGTAATGTTCGATTTGTTCGCGGCGATGCTCGCCGAGACCGACCGTCTCCATGACCTCGGAAGGTGTCGCGTCCGGGTGGTCGTTCATGTATTCGCTCACTGCCGCCGGCAGCGGACGCTTTTCGTCGCTCATTCGCCACCCTGCCTATCGGTGTTCCCTCCGGTTTCTCGGCCGTCAGCATCATGCAGCGCCACTGTGACGACCTCGCCGTGGTCCATCTCGACCATGCCATCGCTGTCGAGCACGCGCAACAGTATCACGTCGTCCCCGGCGTCAATGACTCGTGTGCGGACCGTTGGCCTATCCAGAGCGAGGGTGGCTTCGATAGCATCGAGTCGGGCGGTGATCGCTTCTACTCCCTGTGTGGATGTCTCGGGAGTTTCAACGCTCTTTGTAGTAGTGTCCCCATCAATCGAGCGCGATTCATTCAGTGGAGCGGAGACCGACCGCTCGTCAGGGGCAGCCTCGCCTGCCACGGGGGAGGGTGAATAATCCCGCACTGGTGACCCGTGGACTCCACTCGTGCCCTTCGCTCCGTCGAGCACTTCCACTACCTCGAAACTCAATCCTTTCTCCGAGTGCTCGCGTAACTGGACGACGAGCGTATCACCTCCGGTGAAATCTGCGGGACCGTAGAGCGTCGGCAGGTTACTTTTGTGGACGAGACCGCCTACATCGTCAGGATACTCTCCAGCAAGCCGCACGAACACGCCATACTCGACCGTCTCATTGACCGTCGCGCGATAGGGCGTAGCGAACTCGACATCCTCCTCTGTCGCCCCGTTAGGGAGGACTACGAGGTCGTCTTCGGACTCTGATGCGGTGGTCTCGGTATTTCCAGTGTTGTCGGTCATTCGTAGTAGCGAGTATTGACGTAGTTATTCACGTCGTTCTGGAACGATATTAATACCCTGTTCTTCAAGCGAGAGCAACCTTTTGCTGTGCTTTTCGTACTCTGTATCCGTCATCAGACCGAAGACCTCGCGGAAGTGCTCTCGACGCGGGCGGTCGAAGTCGAGTACCGCGTCGAGCGCGGGGTGAACGTCCGCGACTCGTGACTCGGCGACGATAGCTTTGCTCCGACAAAGTCGCCACTGGGCTGTAGCCCAAAGGCCATTCGATATAGCGAAAAGGGGAATCACTCGGCGAGTGGTTTCGGGACCATATCGGTAGGGCTATACGTTATCAGGTGTTAGGTGATAGTAGGCGAAGACATGGCTGACGGGGATGTAGTAATCGACGACGCGGGC
>DASSKS010000060.1:0-4625 GCA_035690245.1 Halococcus sp.
GCGTCGAACCCCTCGTCTATCACGTCCTCGGCGGCGTCAGCATACGCCTCCGGGTCGTATGCCTCGACGGACGTGTGGTCGCCCGTATCGAGGTGTTCGCCGGCGTGGCAGTCACAGTAGATACGCACCGAATCGCGGTACTTCCCGCCGAGCAACTGATACACCGGGAGGTCGGTGAGCTTTCCAACAACGTCCCAGAGCGCCGTCTCGACACCGGAGACGGCGGCCTGTGAGTAGCCAACGCCGCCCCCAAGCGCGGACAGGAGTTGGGTCATGTGTTCTGCGAGCCGGTCGATATCGTAGGGATTCTCGCCGATGAGACCGGGTTCGAGATACTCGATGTGTTCGCTGATGGGACCGGTGAACGCCTCGCCGACACCGGTGACGCCCGCGTCCGTTTCGACCGTGATGATGTTCCACGGGAAGTTTCCGCCGACGACATGACACGTCAATCCTGTTATATTCACGTCGCGGTTCGGGTCTCGGGCCATTCCACTGTCTCGGAGGTCACGCCACTCGATACCGCCTTTCATCTCCGTGACGAGGTGCTGGTACTTCGAATCCGTCATCGTTCGAGGCTCGTCAGTACGATTCAAATAGCTATGGGTTATCACTCGAAACAACACTACGAAACGCTCCCCAAGAATTATCTCCGTCTCTCTCGATAGCGGACCTGATGAGTCGCTCATCCACAGCAGAGATAACGTTCGGGTGTCATATCGCCACGTACGGTACCGTCACGACGGCAATCGAGAACGCGATTCGTGCCGAACGCGCGGGATTCGACCTCCTGACGGTGCCCGACCACCTGTTTCATCCCATCGATTCGACGGAGTTCCTCACCGAACCGCCGTGGGAAGCGTTTTCGGTTTTGGGCGCGCTCGCCCAGCGAACCACCGACGCGACACTGATGCCGGGCGTCACGGATTCGGTTCGTCGTCATCCGACCGAACTCGCTCACGCCGTTGCGACGCTGGACCGCATGACCGACGGGCGCGCTGGACTCGGAATCGGGGCGGGCGAGGCGTTCAACTTCGCCCCAGTCAACGACATCGACTGGACCGACCCGTTCGCCCGGTTCGTCGAAGTGGTGAAGATCATCGACGGGCTATGGAACACAACCCCCGATGACCCCCTCTCGTTTTCAGGGGAGTTTTTCGACATCGAGGACGCCCATCTCGGCCTGAAACCGGTACAAGAACGGCCGACGATGTGGGTCGGCGGCTACGGTCCCAGTATGCGAGGCTTTACCGGTGCGGTCGCCGACGGGTGGTTCCCGTGGATCTACTCACCGGCGGCGTACGAAGCGGACCTCGAACGTGTTCTCAACGTGGCCGCCGAGCGGGGTCGGGACCCGGATGCCATCGACCGTGCCGTCATGGTTCCGACGACTGTCTTCGATGATGCCACTGCGGCGCGTGAGACGGCGATTGAGCGCAACCGAACCACACTGGCACTCAGACCGCCGTTGCTCGACGCGATGGGATATGGAGACATCGCCGAGGAGACCCCGATCATGCGCGAGATGGCGTTCAGCGACGACCAAGAACAGCGGCTGTTCTCGGCCACCGACCGAATCCCCGATGAAGCCGTAGATTCGATAAGTGTCTCGGGTGACCCCGACCGCGCCATCGAACGAATCGAGGCCTTCGCCGACGCGGGTGTCGATCAGTTAGTGCTCATCCCGGTCGGCGACTTCGAGACGACGATGGCTCACTACGAGGAGACGATTATCCCGTATTTCGAATCACAGTGATCGTTTCCTGTTCGAGACTCACTCGTCGCGGTGTTCGTCACGAGCGCGCTGGAGCGCCACCAGTCCCTCGTCGCGGCGGTGAGTCACTTCACTGGCGGGAACCTCGTACTCGAAAAACCCTGCACCATCCTCGATGCCGCCGCGGCCGTTGTCGAGGTGTTCCTCAAAGAGTTCGTTCGGTGCGTCGGCATCCGAGAGGTGCGGAAAGAGGTCGCCCGCGACGGTTCGATAGAGGTCGAGTCCGCCGATGTCGATGGTCTCGAACGGTCCGATAACTGAAGTACGACGGGCGTAGCCGTCGCGGATGGCCATATTGATGTCCTCGATTGAGGCGACACCCTCCGTTGCGAGATGCAGACACTCGCGGACCACGGCGTTCTGGACGCGATTCCAGACGAATCCCGGAACGTCGCGCTCGACGAGAACCGGTTTTCGGTCGATTGATTCGAGGATGTCGATGGTTCTGTTCACTGTCTCGTCGGCCGTCGCTTCGCCGCGGACGACCTCGACGGGTTTCAGCAGGTAGGGTGGATACCACCAGTGACAGCCGATGATACGGTCTGCCGCGTCGTTTCCCGCCGCGATATCAGTAATGGGAATGCCGGATGTGTTGCTGGCGAGTACTGCATCCGACGGCGCGGCGTCGGCCAGCGACGCGAACACCTCGCGCTTCGTGTCGAGGTTCTCCGGGACGGTTTCGAGAACGAAATCGGCGTCGCTGACACCTTCATCTCGGTCGAGCGTCGTGGAAACGCGCGCCAGTACCTCGTCCGGGGATACCGAGGATACCCCTTCCTCATTGTGAAATCGAACGACTTCCCGGATACGCGCTTCGGCGTCGTCGAGGTTCGATTGCCGGTGGTCTGTGAGCGTCACGTCCCATTCGTTCAGCGCGAAATGGGTGGCGAAGCCGTGGCCCATGTTGCCCGCCCCAATGACGGTGATCTTTCGTGGCATGGCGTGTCTGCCGTCTCGGCGTCGCTACTAAACTATTCGCCCGCCACATCACGACGATTGTCGGCCTCACCCGTTCGTCGCCGCGTCTGCTGTGGGAGTGCGTTTGCCATCATCCGCCTCGGTCCTTCGATGGGTAGGTCTCGATTCCATCAATAGCTGTCGGTGGAGTGATTTGAGGTCGCGCGAAGCAAGCGAACGTTTTTATCACGACGGCCCGACATCGACTGACACGGATGGACCTCGATATACGCGACGACAGCGCGCTCGTAACGGCGTCGAGTAGCGGTCTCGGCAAGGCTGCGGCGACGGCACTGGCTCACGAGGGCGTGAACGTGGTTATCAACGGGCGCGACGAGGAACGACTCGCAGAAACCAAAGCGGAACTGAGCGATGCCGCTGGCGATGTCGTTTCGGTACAGGGCGACCTCACCGACGAGGACGATATCACGCGGATGGTCGAGCGAACTGTCGAGGAGTTCGGCGGCATGGACCATCTCGTGACGAGTGCCGGCGGGCCGCCGAGCGGGCCGTTCCTCGAAACGACCGACGAGGACTGGTATCATGCGTTCGACCTACTGGTGATGAGTGTCGTCCGGCTCGTACGAGAATCGACACCGTATCTCCGAGACGGCGACGGTGGAACCATCGTCACCATCACCTCTCGGAGTGTGAAGGAGGCCATCGACTCGCTTGTGCTCTCTAACGCCGTGCGGATGGGCGTCGTGGGTCTCGAAAAGACCCTCTCGAAGGAACTCGCACCAGATATCCGTGCGAACGCCGTCCTCCCCGGCCCGCACGAAACGAACCGAATCGAGAACCTCGTCGAGCAGTCGGTCGAACGCGGCGAGTACGACTCCTACGAGGCAGGACTGGAGAGCCGCGCACAAGGGATTCCCTTAGAGCGCATCGGCGACCCGATGGAACTCGGGGATGTCGTGGCGTTTCTGTCCTCAGAGCGCGCGAGCTACCTCAACGGTATCGCCGTCCCGATTGAGGGTGGTGCCGGTGCCGCCAACCTCTGATGGTCTCCCTCGCACGGACTACCACGGGCACGCCGGTCGTTGGCGACGACGAGGGATTCGTCCCACTCCAGTCGGTCGCTCCGAGACTCGACAGCGTCCGGGCGACCCTACCGCTCGCGGCAAGCGGTGAGCTTCCAACGCCCGACGACGCCACCACAGAGCGGGTTCCGACTCCACATCTGTCATTCGGTCCGCCGCTTTCCGACCTCGGAAAACTATGGGGGATCGGTCTCAACTATGCCGAACACGCCGCCGACCTCGACGAGAACCGACCGACCGAACCGGCGAGCTTCATGAAACCCGCCTCGGCCGTCGTCGGTCCGGGCGGCCCGATTCGACTCCCACCAACCGACATCAGTGACCGAGTCACCGCCGAGGGAGAACTCGCAGTCGTCATCAGTCGGACGTGTTCGAACCTCGATGAAACCGAGGCCGAAGACGTGATTGCGGGGTATCTCCCGGTCATCGATATGACTGCGGAGGACATCCTCGAACGGAATCCACGCTACCTCACGCGCGCAAAGAGCTTCGATTCGTTTCTGGTGCTCGGGTCAACCATCGTCACGCCCGACGAGGTGGACGACCTCACGAACACGACTGTCCGAACGGTCCGAAACGGCGAGGTGGTCGCGGAGAACACGGTTGCGAACATGATGACCAAACCGACGGAGCTGGTTTCGTTTCATTCGGCCGTGATGACGCTCGAACCCGGGGACCTCATTTCGACGGGGACGCCCGGGGCCGCACGAATCGAACCCGGTGACAGCGTGCGTGCGGTGGTCGAAGATGTCGGAAGCGTGTCGGCTAACGTGGTGTAGGAGGCAAACAGCGTTCCACTCGGAGAAACTGTTTTGTAGGGGCGTCTCGACAGCCACGTCCATGGAGATCGT
>DASSKS010000061.1:0-2471 GCA_035690245.1 Halococcus sp.
GCGGTCTGTGAGTTGCTGGACGCGCTCGATTCCAAGGGTGCCCTCGACATACGCGGAGTACGGTCCCGGAAATCCTCCGAGTGAATCCACGAACAGCCCCGCGTCGTCGACGAGTACGGGTTCGTCCGCGTGGGCGTAGGCCTCGCGCGCGCCGTGGGCCGCAACCACGCCGATGCTCGAATGTTGGATTTCCGTGTAGTCATAGTCGAGTGGTTCACAGTCCATGTATTCGCGCGCCTCGCGGACCTTTCCCTCGTTGGTCGTCACGTACCGGAGCATGAACACTATGGATGACTCGCGGGAAAATAGCCGTCGGTCGTGGAGTCCGATTAGTCCACGACGACTTCGACCGGTTCTTCGTCGTCAGTGTACGCTTCGTCGTCGCTTCGGTTCTCTTGGGCGAGCAGTGCGGCCGCGGCGGCGATGACGACCCACGAGCGCCAGTTGGCGAGATTCAGGGTGTAGCCGATGCCGAAGGGCTTCTTGACGAGCATCTCCTCGCCGGGCTGCCAGTACGCCGCGAGGATGCGTCCCAGACTCGGTCGCTCGAAGTTGTACGGAATCCCGAATATCTCGCCGGATGGTGGTCTGTCTGCCATACCCCCATTACACAGGCCCCCGTTAAGTGATTTACTGGTATCTGCCCCGGCCTTCGATTTCCCGGAGGCGCGCTATCACGTCTCGATTGCCCGCTTCGGCGTAGCGCTCCTCGAAGGTTTCACAAAGTGGTTCGGGGTCCGTGGCCGTCCCCGAAAGCGATTGTTCGAACACGTGGAGGTTCATCGCGTAGTCCTCGATTCCGTTGGTATAGTAGCCTAACCCGAAGTCGATGAGATAGGTTCGACTGCCGGTATCGGCCACGCGGACGTTTCGCGTCGTCGGGTCGCCGTGGACGATTCCCGCCTCGTGAAGCGTCGTGAGGTGGCGGGCGACCGCGCGCACGTGATGGATGCCCTCCTCACTCCTGCCGTCTGAACCGAGGACTGCTGCGAGGTCTGCCTCGCCAACGCGCTCGAAAATCAACTGGGTTTCTTGGGTATCCACCTCATACACCACCGGCGTCGGCACTCCCTGCCGGCGCGCGTCGCTCGTGAGACGCGCTTCCTCGACGACTCGCTCGCGGCGCAACCGCTCGTCGAGCGCTGGATGGCGGTAGGACTTCGGCAGACGGCGTTTTATCACTCGGTCCCGTTCGATTTCGACCACCGCTTCGGCTCCCCTGAGTTGGGTTTCGGCGTTGCTTTCCCTCCCTGTGTAGGCGTGTGCTTCGCGCCACGTCACGGGCACTTGGTCCGGTCTGTATCCCGAATCGATGGACGACTTTGTAACTTCGATTGTATCGCCTGCCATCGCCATTTTCGCGCCGAGCACCGCAATCATGCCAGCATTGTCCCGCAGAAATCGGTCTTCGGGCGCGAAGAACTCGACGCCGCGTTCCGCACACATCTCCGCGAGCATCTCCTGAAGGCGGGCGTTCTGGCCGACCCCTCCCCCGAGGACGAGTTCCGTCGTTGAAGTGAGCGAGAGTGCTCGTTCTGTTACTTCTGTGAGCATCGAAAACGTCGTCTCTTGGAGGGAGAAACACACGTCTTCGACCGGCACGCCGTCGTCGATTGCCTGTTTGGCGGCGCTCATGATACCCGAAAAGGAAAAATCCATTCCCGTGACCACGTAGGGCAATTCGACGTACTCGCCCTCGCGCGCGGCGCGTTCGATTTTCGGCCCGCCGGGATGTGACCAATCGAGGTGACGAGTGAACTTATCAAGTGCGTTGCCAATTCCTGTGTCCATCGTCTCGCCGAGGATACGGTATCGACCGTTCGCAAAGGAGAGCACGTGGGCGTTCGCACCGCTGGCATTCAGACAGAGGGGAGAATCGAATCCCGACCGATGCCGACCGATTTCTGCGTGGGCAAGCATATGGTTGACGCCCACCAGTGGAACGTCGAGCGACAGCGAGAGCGCGCGCGCTGCCGTCCCGGCGATTCGTAGACACGGCCCGAGTCCCGGTCCGCGAGAAAAGGCCACCGCGTCGATGCCGTCGGCCCTTTTGAGTACTGTTTCGACCACCCGAGGAATAGCCTCGCGCATATGTTCTGCGGCTTCTCGTGGGTGGATACCACCGCTTTCGGGTAAGTAGGCGTCAGTTTCTATCGAAACTTCGTCGGTCTCTGCATCAAAAAGGGCTGCACTGGCTGCCCACGCGGTGCCCTCGATGCCGAGGACGCGCATCGCTCACGGCTCCTTCGTCGGCGTTCGCTTTTTCACGATGCACCTCGTGCTCGGTGCATCGCCTTACTTCCACTCGGTGTATCCACACCGCCCGCAGTGAAAGCGGTCGTCGTGGGCGGCGAGAAACGAATCGCCGCACCGGGGACACTGCTCGCGGTCTGTTTGTCCGTTTTCGTCGTAGAGTTCGTACCGCGTCATTCAGGCTTCCTCCGCCTCGGCTTCGGTATCCTCCTCGTCCT
>DASSKS010000062.1:0-6173 GCA_035690245.1 Halococcus sp.
GTCTTGATGAGCTTGCGGCGATCATCGAGCGTGGTGGTATTGATGAGTGAAGATCGTTTTGGAGCTATCCGTGAGACTGACGATGAATCCGCTCACCAGTCGCAGACAGATGAAGACGGGACTGCTCAAGACCAAGAACAAGAGCCGTGGAAAACGCCTCCATACAGCCAGCCCACCCAGCGCTCGATTCATGCACCGGATGGTGATTGGAATGAGTACAAGGACGCGATAAATTACGAGGTTGACCGGGTACTCGCACGGGAGTTCGACATTCGGAATATGAAAGCGTATGAGGCTGATGCAGCGATGGTCCGCCTCGCGGCGGCTCGTCCCGACTTGCTCGCGCAATTCATCCTCGCAGAACGCGGGCTTGAGGCCGAATCGGACGAAATCGAACTGTAACGCTCTCAAGCTACTCCACCAATCAAACATCAATACTACACGATAACCATGCCAGAACACCGAGAACACCATTCGAGAGGTGGTGCCGAACAGCGTTCCGCGAGATGGTTGATTCGCCGGATGATGTGCGTGATGCGCTGCCAACGCCACCAGCGGCTCGAAGGAGGTCTGTGAAATGAGCACTGGCGACTCCTACGAGGACGTGCGAGAGTTGGCGCGGGAGGTCGCAGCGACCGACGACCTATCAGAGTTCGATTGGAGTCTCCTCTACAGTTGGCATTTTCCGTCTTTCGCTAGTTGGGAATCGGATTTCGACCGACTGGTTGAACAAAGCGATAAATCACGAGACGATCTAGTTGCCGAGTTTCGCTACTCGTACACTGAGTTCCGCGAACAATCCAACGGTGGGCATGGATGAGTCGAAGAGAGCGCTCCCAGCGACACCGTGGGCGTCCGCGACCGACTATCCGCGCTGGTTGGGGACCTCACGACCAGCGCTGCCGACCCGGAGATGAATACAATGTCATCTGAACGCCGAGCATCACAACCGAGAGGGCACGTCGAACAGCGCTCCGCGAACAGTGGCGGCGGACTGCTAGGAACAGTGCTGACGCTCGTAGGGATTCCGGTTGGGTGGTTCGCATCCGTCGTCGCCGCGATGGTCGCCCTCACTTACCTCATCTCCTCGGATATGCCTTCACTGGTCGCCGGTATCGGTCCCACGACGACGTTCTATGTCGCGGTCGCCGTACTCGTCGTGTTCGCATTGTTCACAATCGTCCGACCGGGGACCGTGTTTTTCGGCTGGTTACTGATGGGCGTAATCGTCGCCGTGGCTGCGACATTCTTCCTCGGCTGGAGCACGTTGCTGCTTATCTTTGAAGGTCTAACGGTCGTGTTTCTCATCTATGCGAACTTTTGGTTGCTAGTTGCGGATGCTCCAGACGGGTTTTTGGCTGCTCTTGCTTTGGAGCGAAAACTGCGGTGAACTCTCCCACCTACTCCGCTTGCGCTTGCTCAATTTCTCTGCGTCCGGTGCAAGCAGTTTCCCTCAGCTGTAACCTATCCGTCGCTATTGTCAGTTGAAGTTCGTGAGAAAATACGAGCGTATTCTTTATGTGTTCTCTCGTGTTTATATTCATTCATGGACGCAATCACCCTCCGGTTGGAATCAGAGACCATCGAGGAATTGGACGCTGAGTACGAGAAACGTGGGTTTCGCAATCGGACACTCTACCTCCGGCGGCTCATCGAGCAGCGCGATGTGGTTTTCGACGAAGAGGGGACAGAGATTGACGCTGCCGAACGACTCACAGACCATGACGAACAGCTCTCAGAGCATGATGCCCGACTTGAAGACCTCGATGAGCGGGTGGAAGACCTCGAAGACCAACCGCAACCACTGGGTCGCTCGGGGAGTTCCTGATTCGGTATTCACCGCGATTCCGCGTATTCTGTTGTAATCTCTCTGTGGTCTCCTGTATTCTCTCGTATTCTCTCTGTGGTCTGCCGGGGTCCCACCCAGTATCGTATTCTCTCTGTGTTCTCTTTGTATTCTCTCTCCTGCTCTTGCGGTCGCGGCAGGGTACTCGCGGCGGAGGACCGTGCTGTCTCTCTCCCTGTGCCTTCTCCTCTCCTTGACGTGCTCTCCCGCTCACGCTGACATCCCTCTCCTTTCCTCTGCTGGTGCTGGACTGGCCCCGTACTCGTGTCGCGCTTTGCTGGCCCCCGAGCGTGCTGTCGCGGCGCTGCCGAACGCTGCTGTGGCGAGCCGCCGCTGCTGCCGACCGCCGCAACGCAACCGCAGACCGCAGTCGCGCCACCGCAGACGCACAGTCGGGGTCCAGCCGTGCTGAAACTGCCTCGCAGTCTCGTTGCCACGCTTTCTTGCTGTTTTCGCTGTTCTCACTGCACCCGCCGGACATCCGGCCATGCTGATACTGCCGGACATCCAGTTGTGCTGTTACTGCTGTCGCCCTCGGCTGTCTTCGCTTCGCTGGACATCCAGTTGTAGCTCCGCTATTTGCTGGCCCCCGGTTTTGCTGTTACACTCTCCCAGATTCCAGGATTCGCGGGACTGTACTGTGCTGTCACCACCCCACCCTGCTGTTGCTGCTGTCACTCACTCGGCCCCCGGCCTGCTGTAGCGGTCTCACCCACACTGGACCCCCAGTTCGTCGTCACCAGTCATCGTCGTCACCATGCTCAGTATCTCGCCTGTTGGACTCCCAGTTTTGCTGTCGCAGTCTCACCTCAGTGCTTCGCTCACACTGGACCCCCAGTTGGCAGTTACACGCCATACTTCCCATTTTTCTGTTGTATCGCTTTATAGGGATGTCCAGTGTTGTAGCCCTCGCTGGATGTCCTGCTTTGCTCACTCGGCCCCGGCCATGCTGGTACTGCTTGCTCCTCACTGGATGTCCAGCCTCGCTCTGCTGGTCGGTCCCGGCCACGGGGTATCGTCTCTCGTTTCTGGGACCCTCAATTAGCTCTATAACCCCGGTGGGGGTCCCCCCTCATAGAGTGGTGTCGTTGCGGTCCGGTATCGTAATATCCGCCGATATTATTATCGTTGTTATCAATCAATATCATTGCATCAGAGGGATGGTGGTAGGATTATCGTAATATCTCACCATATTCTTATCGTTACTATCTTCGTCTATTAGCAATTATCGTAATATCCGACGATATTCTTATCAGTGTTGAGCAGTTGTGTTCACCCATGTCACAGGAGGAATCCAACTCGGACCCGTCTCTGACATCAGAGGACCAGCCATCGTTCAAGACAATTTCCCAATCACTTGGGAAACCACGGAAAGAGCTTCTGATGAGTTTTCTTGAAGTTGATAAGTCAGTATTGAACACTGCTCAACTTCGGGAACACACGACAGTACCTCGGGGGAGCGTTCTGCATCATATGGAACGGCTAATGGACTGGGGACTGGTCGTAGATGGGGGGTCCCGCGAGTATCATGGGCGGGGCGGGAAAGACGCACGGACATGGGAACTAACTGACCGGGGAGAAACGTTCTGTGCGGACCACCTCGGAGCGCCATTGAGTGAGTTCGTCTCGCCGGACGATGTTACGAAGTTGAACGCCAAAGTGACTGATTCTACAGAGCGGATAGGAAATCTCGAAAATGATATGGCGGTGCTGCTGGACGCGGTTGCAGATATTGGGGAGGGGACCGGCCAGATAAGCGACGAAACAGCGACAAAGCTACGGCAAAAGTCACAACGGCTCAGTTAGTCGTCAAACATCCCGCCGGTTATTTTCTCATCAACCGTCTCGCCGCTACCATCTCCAGCGGACGGTTCTGCCGTCTGTCCTTCGGCTTTCGCACTCTCGTCTTCCACTTCGCCCGGCTGGGGGGTCGGGTCGGCCTCGTTCGCCGTATCGTCCTTGTGGGCGTCGTTCGCCACTTTCAGATACAACTGCGAGAGTGGTAGGTCCTCTTCGTCTTCCCGATAGAGTTCGAGGTCGGCGGGCGTGAGCGGTATCTTTTCGTCGTCTTCATCGCGCTCGCGGCGAGGAACAGTGATGATGTCCCACTCAACCTCGGTCGGGTCGCCACCATCGAACTCGTATTCGGGAATGGCTGGTGGTTTTATCGTTCGGTCGCCGTCGTCAGGGTACGCCTCCGCGTCGGTGAAGATGTCCGCCGCCGTGTCGAAGCGGGCGTGCTCGGTGCCATTGTTATCGCGGAGAATATACTGGCCGGTCTGCTCGTCGTACACCCACACGTTATCGGACGCACCGGGGCGGGTCATTTTCTGTCCGTCGATATTCAAGTCCCGCGTAAACGTGTAGAAGCGCTGTTCGCCGTCCACGGAGTGACTTTCACGGACACACGGCTCCTCGCCTCCGACCGTATCGTAGATGTTCGCTGCATCATCGGGCCGACAGACGAACAGACACCGATGGCCGTTGTTGTGTGCTTGGACGAGGTTTTTGACGGTCTGAGAGGGTTGGGATTTCCCCGTCCAATGTTCGGATTCAACGAACGCATCGCGCGTCCCCGCAAGCCGGTCGAGCAACGGATAGTCCTCGCGGTAGGTGTTGATGCGGTCGGCAACCCGGTCGTGGTCGTCAACATCAAGATCGTCAAGCGAGAGTGCATCATCAAGTCTCGCTAGGGCGTCCGGCATGGCTCCGCCTGTCTGGGCGGGAATGTCGAAGACAAAGCCGAGTCGTGTGAACGGGTCGTAGGCGTCGGCCATCTGCCTCCAGTGTGGTTCATTGCCATCGTTTTCCTTCTCGCCGATATTCATGTAGCTCGTGTCCTTCGCTTTCACCTCGGTATGGGCCTCCTCGCCATCATCGGAGACCTGTTCGCGGTCGTCGTAATACGGGTCGGGCAATTTCAGGATTACCTCACGCCACGCCTGTCCGTGGTTATTGATGTTCTCGCCGCCGGGGAGATACCGCCGCAGGCGACCGAGAAGGTCTGGTATCGGTACGAACTCACTCCGATTGTCCCCCTGACGTAGCGCCTCGTCGTCCATTGCTTTGAGCGCGCGATTGCGGACGCGGGAGTCCTCCATATCCAACTCGTTGGGGAGTGCAGCATCGGCCTCGGCAGCTATCGTCTCGCCTGTGGTTCCATCGACCAACATCTGCTCTTTGATTTCTGCGTCCGACCGGGCGGGTTCGCCGTACCGCTCTTTGGACTCTTGAATCAGTGCGTCGGTCTCGGCTTCTGACCGCACGATGTCCTCGCCGAGCGCTTCGGGCGCAGGCGGGAACGATTTAACCTTGTACGAGTCGGTCAAGTCGCCTTGGTCGTCGTGCGTTCGCATATAGAGGCGATATTCGGACAGTTCGGTGATGTCGTCGCCGTCAATGTTTTTCGAGTGCTGACGGGCGATGTCGTCGGCGTCGTCGGGGTCGCGGGGGTTGAACGTCAAGAACGTGTTGCAGTTCCCGCGAATCGCTGTCTGAATACTCTCGGGGATACCATCATCGCCTTTGCCGCCGGTATTGAGGGTCTGCGTAGCGAACGTGAGCGAGAGACCGAACGACCGGGCTTGCTTCAAGATGTTCTGGATATTCGATTTCTCATTCACGATGTCGTCAAACTCGTCACACACGGCGAAAAACTGCGGCGGGTCGGGTTCGCTGTCAC
Organism: Halococcus sp.; assembly: GCA_035690245.1. Taxonomy (GTDB): domain Archaea; phylum Halobacteriota; class Halobacteria; order Halobacteriales; family Halococcaceae; genus Halococcus. Next base: position 5,529 of record DASSKS010000062.1, read on the forward strand.
GCTTGGTCTGCTCCTGTATCGCTACCCAGATACGCCGGATGAGTGCTGTCGTGATGAGCCGTTGTGCTGTCTTCCCGCTAGAGCTATTTTGCACAACCAGAATCTTTCCCTCGCGTACAATGTCTTCTATCGAGATTGTGGTTGACGGGTGGCTCGTCACCGACCGCACTGTTCGGCTGAAAATCCACTCCCACAGTCGCCGAACCAACGGCTCAAGGTCGTCTTCGGAATACTCGGCAATAATGTGGGTCGCCTGCTGAATCCACTCAATGCGCTCCTCACCCATCATATCGTGGATGCGCTGACGGCCTTCCTCGTTGGCGAGCAGGAACGCCATATCGAGCATTGTGACCGTCTTGTCCGACCGAACTTGATATTCGGCGAGACCGCGCACGACCGCACGAGTAATCCCGCTCATTCGCGGTCCCCAACTGTTGCCGTCGCCTGACTGAGCAAGCAGTGCCTCGAAATCGTCGGCGAGCGAACTCACCGCACTATCGAACGCCTGACTCTCCGGGTCGGGGTCCTCTAACGGGATTTCCAAGAAATTGAATCCGACTTCGTACTCGGCATCCGCGCCGATCTCGATGAACACGAGGTCGTCTGTGCGGTGTTCGGGAAGCAACTTCACAACATCGCGCGCAT
>DASSKS010000063.1:0-2065 GCA_035690245.1 Halococcus sp.
CTCGTGTTCACAGAGAGCGCCCTCTCGATTCTCGAACGCTCTTCTCCGATTCATCCAGCAGTCGAAGCATGGGCGCGAGTTGCTGTCGAGCAGACAGGTGAGGGCGAATCGGGCGAAACACACTGGGAAGACTGGAAACTCAGACCGACTGAAGCCAGTATTGAATCCGAAATCGTGCCGACGACGAACCGAGGCTATGGGGCAGTTATCGAGGCCACAGTCGTCGCCTCACGGCTTTCCGTTGACGCTTACGATACCGACGAACTCCGCGAGTGCCTCCACTATTTCGAGAGTGTGGTCGAAACCTGTGGCGGCGAGCGCGAGCGCGAGGCGATGGCGCGCATCGGCGAACTCACGGCGTGGAACCCCGAATGACCGACCGAGAGCGGGTCGTTTATACGCCGGGCGGCGGAAAACACCGCATGGCAATCAAACCGGCCTACATCAAAAAGACGGGCAATCGACTGCTCGAACAGTATCCAGAGGCCTTTTCGACGGACTTTGAGCACAACAAAGAGAGCGTCACCGCGCTCACGAACGTCCAGTCGAAGAACGTCCGCAATCGCATCGCAGGCTACGTCTCGCGCAAACGCCAGAGCGCGGCGGCCTGATTTTCCCCAGTGAGACGACGGCGGCATTTACACCGACCGAACGGTTTTCATTCGGCCTTTCCCTACCCCCGACAATGACACGAGTTGGCGTGCTCGGAGCCACCGGCGCAGTCGGACAGCGACTGATTCAACTGCTCGACCCCCATCCCGAATTCGAACTGGCCTGTGTGACCGCGAGCGGAGAGAGTGCTGGTCGGCCCTACCACGAAGCGGCCAAATGGCGCATCGAGACACCGATTCCAGACGACGTGGCCGACCTTGAAGTACGTGAAACCGCTCCCGATGCAGTACCGGACGACATCCCTCTCCTCTTTTCGTCGCTTCCCTCAGCAGTCGGCGAACGGGTCGAACCCGGCTTCTGTGAGGCGGGCTACGTGGTGTCGTCTAACTCCTCGAACGCCCGGATGGACAGTGATGTGCCCCTGACGATTCCAGAGGTGAATCATGACCATCTCGACCTCCTCGAAGTCCAGCGCGATTCGAGAGGCTGGGACGGGGCTTTGGTGAAAAATCCCAACTGCTCGACTATTACGATGGTGCCGACGCTTGCGGCACTTTCCCCGTTCGGATTGGAAACGGCGCGCGTCGCCACCATGCAGGCCGTCTCCGGTGGAGGCTATTCGGGAGTGACCTCGATGGAAATCATCGACAACGTCCTTCCCTACATTGGCGGCGAGGAGGAGAAACTGGAGACCGAAACCCGCAAACTACTGGGGAGCTTCGACGGCGCGGAAATCGCCGTTCACGACGTGGATGTCGCGGCCTCCTGCAATCGCGTGCCGACCCTCGACGGCCACTTAGAGAGCGTCTGGGCCGACACCCGCGACGAACTCACCGCTGAGGATGCGATGGCCGCCATGCGCGATGCGCCCAGCCTCGACCTCTACAGTTCGCCCGACCAACTCATCGAGGTTTTCGAAGACCCGAACCGTCCCCAGCCCCGTCTCGACCGGATGGTTGGCGAGGGAATGAGCGTTGCAGCCGGTGGCGTGCGCGAAACGAGTACTGGAGTCCAGTACAACTGTCTCGCCCACAATACCCTTCGGGGGGCGGCCGGTGCGAGCGTGTTGAATGGCGAGTTGCTCCTCGAAGAGGGCTGGGTTTAAAAGGGGTCATCACAGACCTCGATTTTCGTCCAGTCATAGTCACCAACCCCGTTTCAGAACTGGCATCGATATGTGAGAAACTACGACCACCCCTGGAAACTGAGCAGGAAACGAGACCCCATAATGACTTCTGAAGGACGATTCGATTTCCAGCAACTGTTAAACACCCAAAGCACGGAAGATGAACGGAAATCCTGGTACATTATTAACCTGAGTCGGGTTGTCGGTGCGGCCGGTCGCTATGAGTACGGCCTCCGAATACGAACCTGAGCGAGCCAAGCAAACTCGTCAAAGAGACCATCGAGGAAGACCACGAACTCGACTATTCACATTTGGAATAGCTGAGAA
>DASSKS010000064.1:0-3865 GCA_035690245.1 Halococcus sp.
GGTGGTTCACACCGCTGCTGCCCTCCCGCTCTGGGACGATGCGCGCATCCGCGAGACGACGATTGAGGGGACGCGAAACGTGCTCTGGGCGGCCAAAGACGCAGGCGTCGAGCGCGTTGTCTACGTTTCCTCGACCGCCGTCTATGGCACCCACGACTCCCATCCCATCACCGAGGAGTCTCCCTTGGAGGGCGTGGGGGCCTACGGCGTCGCAAAAATCGAAGCCGAACAAATCTGTCGTGACTTCCGCCGGATGGGACTGTGTGTCCCCATCCTTCGACCGAAGACCTTTATTGGGCCACAGCGCCTCGGTGTCTTTCAAGTCCTGTTCGACTGGATAGAGTCGGGTGCGAATGTCCCGATGGTGGGCTGGGGCAACAACAAATACCAACTCATGCACGTCTATGACCTCGTGCGCGCGATGGAGTTCGTGCTCGCGCGCGACGAAGACGAGGTGAACACGACCTTTAATGTCGGAGCAGACGAGTTCTCCACGATGAAAGAGGACTTTCAGGCCCCCATCGACTACGCCGGAACGGGTAAGCGCACTGTTGGAACGCCCGCACCGCTCACCGTGTTCGCGCTCAGAATCCTCGAACGCCTCAATCTCTCGCCGCTGTACCCGTGGGTCTATGAGACCGCCCACGAGGATTCATATGTCTCGGTCGAGAAACTGAAATCACTCGGGTGGGAGCCGAAATATTCCAATAAAGAGGCACTCGTCGAAACCTACGAGTGGTATCTCGAAAACTACGAGGAACCAGAAACCGAGGCCACAGGATTGGACCACCGGGTTGCGTGGGACCAAGGCGCGCTCGCGCTCGTGAAAGGGCTTTTCAAACGAATCTGAGCCGCTGTCTGTGGCCGAACAGCGCTCGCTGATTGACCAACCAAAGCGCAGATACCCCATCGCCACTAACTAGCGACAACAGTGACGAACACGCAGATAACGCTCATTCAAATCGATAACTACGGGCCGTGGACCGTCACGCCCGAACCACGCCGGGAGGTCGACCTCCAAACCATGCAGTCGCGGCTATACGCAGACCTCTCACAACTGTTCGGCAACCGCGATGGCTACGTCTTTTTCTCTCGGTTCGACAACATGGTCGCCGTGACGAACGGCATCGACAAAGAGAGTCACGCGCTCATTCAGGAGTCAGTCGGCAATCGCTACCCGGTGACGGTGAGTCTGAGTATCGCAGCCGGCGAAACACCCATCGAAGCGCTCGACGACGCGAGCAGACAACTCCAAGCGGCCGGCAGCGCACAGGCAAGCGACCGGCGCGAAATTCTCAGAGGAGAGACGATTCGAGAGGCACACCGCACTGAAGGAGATGTCCAAATCGCCCATTTCGATGTCAACGATGCAACTGGAAAGTACACCGACCAACTCAATGAATTCGATACGTTCATCCACATCGAACAGGGCTACGCCGAGGTGATGCGCTATCTGCGCGAGGCCCACGACTCGCTTTCGTTTTTCGTCGGCGGCGACAACATCATCTGTATTTGCCCTACACTCGACGAGACGGCCTACCGTGACGCGATTTCCCACGTGCGTGAAACGGTGGATGTCGAACTGAAGGTCGGCGTCGGACGAGCGGGCGATGCCCAGACCGCCGGGATGGACGCGAAGTACGCACTCGAAGCCTGTCGTCACGAAGGACGGGATGTCGTACTCGGCGAGTAACGAGCTACGCGGCCCATGACCTTAACCCTACGGGAGGTAGTTTTTAGCCCACGCAAGCGGAAGGGTTCGCTATGAGTACACAAATCACAGTCAGAGACGTGATGACCCGTGAGTTCCTCGGCGTGAGCGAGGGCGACGACGTGCGTGAAACGGTTTCACTCCTGCTCGAAGACGGGATTGGCTATGCTGTCGTGCTCCGTGGGCGCGACCCCGTCGGGGCGATGAGCGAGCGCGACGCGCTTTCGGTGCTAGTGGCGGGAACTGACCCGGACTCTGCAACGGTTTCGGACGTGATGAGCGACGGCATCGTGCGAATTCACTCGGGTGCGTCGCTTGCGAGTGCTGCTGGAGCGATGTCGCGCGAGGGCGTCAAGTGGTTGCTCGCCATCGAGGACGACGAGCCAGCGGGCGTGGTGACCGCCCACGACATCGTCGTGGCTTCGACGATGGTTCCCGACTCTGACGAAACGTCGATGCCATCCTCGGGTGGAACGGACCCAGAGGCGGAGTACGACACGCAGGGAATCTGTGAGGACTGCGGCGCACTCGCGCGTGACCTCGTGAACCAGAATGGACGGTTGGTCTGTCCGAACTGTCGTGGCGAGTGAGAACTATCGCTTCGGCGACTGAATTTGCGGCAGTGAGTACAACAGACCGGTAGCGTCCCGCGAGAACCCCGAATTTCGGGCGTCGGTCGGGACCGTGTGCCCACATTAGGGACAAGACTTATCACGTCATCAACGAACAGGAACGATACAATGGGACACGACCACAAACGACGTGAATTCCTTCTCGGCCTCGGAGCGGCTGGAATCGCCGGCCTTGCCGGCTGTGTCGGCGGCGACGGTGGCGGAAGCGGAGGTGGTGGCGGTGGAAGTGGCGGCAGTGGTGGCAGTGGCGGCAGTAGCGGCAGTGGCGGAAGTGGAAACAGCGGCGGTGGAGGCGGTAGCAGCAGCGGAAGTGGAAACGGGGGCAGTGGAGGTGGCGGTAGCCGTTCGATCAAGGTCGGCGTCCTCCAGCCGGTAACCGGCGACCTCGCGTCGGTCGGCAAGCCGATTCAGCAGGCCGCATTACTGCCAGCGAAGCAGTTGAAAGACGCAAATATCGGGTTTACCATCGACACACAGACCGAAGACGCCCAGACCGACCCGCAGGCCGCCATCAGCGCGGCACAGGCGCTGGTCGATGCGGGTTATCCCTCTATCACTGGAGCGGCCTCCTCCGAGGTCACTATCCAAGTGGCCCAGAACGTCGCCATCCCGAATCAGATGGTCATGTGCTCGCCAGCGAGCACCTCACCGGACATCACCGACCTCAAAGACAACGGCTACGTCTTCAGGACCTGTCCGAGCGACGCCCTCCAGAGTCAGGTGCTCGCACAGGTTGCGAACAAGCGCGTCGGAGCCTCGTCGGTATCGGTGATGTTTACCAACGGCTCGTATGGTCAGGCACTCGCCAATGCGTTCGTGGCGGCGTTCAAGGGTGAGGTGCCCGCACAGGTGTCCTTCGAGAAGGCCCAGTCCACCTATACCTCACAGGTCCAACAGGCGATGGCATCGGGTCCCGACGCACTGTTGGTGATCGGCTATCCAGAAAGCGGAAACCAACTGTTCAGGGATTACTACTCGAACTACGGCCGCGAGACGAAGATTCTCGTGACCGACGGGCTGCGCGACCCGGAGCTTCCGGGCAACGTCGGCCAACCGCTGACGAACGTCATCGGAACCGCGCCGTCGGCAGCCGGGCCGGCAAAGCAGTTCTTCACGAAATCGTTCAAGCAGGAGTACGGCGGCGCACCCGGCGTGTTCACCTCACAGGCCTACGACGCGACCGCGGTCCAAATCCTCGCAAACGCCGCCGGTGGCGAAAACAGCGGTCCAGCCGTCCAGAAGAACATGGACAAAATCGCCAATCCCGGTGGGAAAACGGTGACTCCCAAAAGCCTCGCCAAAGGGGTCGAGATGGCCGCAAACGGCGAAAACATCGACTACCGAGGCGCATCGAGCACCGTCTCCTTCGACGAGAACGGCGACATTGCCTCCGCTGCCTACGAAATATTCACCTACACACAGAATGGAGGCATCAAACAGGTGGATACGGTCCAGTTCACCGGCGGTAGTGGTGGCAAATAACAGAATACCGAATCAGCCGCCGAGGAACTCCCGGCGGACC
>DASSKS010000065.1:0-3106 GCA_035690245.1 Halococcus sp.
ACACTACATCTACTATCCAGCCTCGGCGGCGCGGGGGCGGATTTGCGGTGAACCGAAGAAAACAAACGACTCAAGAACCCACGCTACCGAGAGAGAATTTACGTGTCCCGTGATTCACTCCCCGGTGATGATGCGACGGCAGACCGCTACGCCGACAGCGCATCGTCTCTCCGTGGGCTACCCGGCGACCTCATCGTTCTCATCATCTACACGGTGGTTGTTGGTGGATTCATCGTCGTCGGGGACCTGTCCTCGATACTCCGGTTCGTCATCGGCATCCCCTTCCTCCTATTCGTGCCGGGCTATGCGGTGTTGGCCGCGCTGTTTCCCGGTCGGCCCTCGCGCAACGCCGGACAGGTAAGTTCGCTGTCGGGAATGTCCCGGCGCTTTACGAGTATGCGCTCGATTCAACAGCGCGGCGTTCGCTGGGGCGAGCGAGTAGCCCTCTCTTTCGGACTCAGCCTGTTCATCATTCCGATTCTCGCGCTCATACTCGACCTCACGCCCTTTCCGTTTCGAACCGGGCCTATCGTTACGGTGCTCGTGCTCTTCAGTCTCCTCTTTGCGCTCGGTGGGGTCGTCCGCCGCCTCCGGTTGTCGCGCGCAGAACGCTTTGCGGTACCTGTCGGATACTGGGCCGAGGACTTCCTCGATGGAATCACCGACTCGCCGGTCGATGCGCTCCTCAATATCGTCCTGATTCTCGCCATTCTCGTCGCAACCGCGAGCATGACCTACGCGCTCGCAGTCCCGAAAGACGCCGCTTCCTACACCGGGTTTTCCGTCGGCACCCAAAATAATGGGCAGTTCACCGTCCACGACTACCCCGATAGCTTCACCGTTGGCGAACCACAACCGCTCACCGCCCGTATCGAAAACCACGAACGACAGCCGATGGACTACACGGTCGTCATCCAACTCCAGCGCACGAGCGACACAGGAGAAGTGCTCGCGCGCGATAAACTCGACCAGTTTTCGACGCCGACCATCCCGGAAAACCGGACGTGGCAGCGCCAACACACCGTCACGCCGACCATCGCCGAGGACAACCTCCAACTCACCTACCTCCTCTATAAAGGCGATGTGCCACAGAACCCCACCGAACGCAACGCCTACCGCTCGATACACCTCACAATCGATGTCTCCGGTGGCGGAGGCGGCGGAGGCAGGGGCGGTGGCGGCGGAGGTGGCTAAGTCGTGTTCCCGTGGGGACACATCGCGGTCGGCTATTTGTGTTACTCGCTTCTCACCCATCTCCGAGGGCGCACACCCACTGGGATTTCGACGGTGGCGCTCGTAATTGGAACGCAGTTTCCAGACCTCGTGGACAAGCCGCTGTCGTGGTCGTTCGACCTCCTCCCCGCAGGTGTGTTCGCCCACACGGTGTTCGTCGCCATTCCCGTCTCGGTTCTCGTCCTCGTCGTTGGCCGCCGATACGCACGCACCGAACTCGGCGTCGCGTTTGCGGTGGGCTATCTCTCGCACCTTCCAGCAGATGTGCTTCCCTCGGTGATATTTAGCGACGACCCATCCTACTGGTTTCTGTTCTGGCCGGTGATTCCCCGTCCCGGCGTGGACGTTTCGAATCCCATCGTGGGTCCCGGCGCGGGCGCGGGCCTGCTGACGAACGCGCAGTATTACTTCCTCGATTACGTCCACGACCTGCTTGGCTCCCCACAGGAACTGCTGTACGTCGGCGCGTATCTCGTCCTTTTCGGGGCGATTTTCGCGCTCTGGCTGTATGATGGTCATCCCGGTACTGGAGTTATCGGTCGGGCTGTCTGCCGGGTCGCTGGCCGGAGTTCGTCTTGAGTTTCGGGAAAATCAGCGAAAGTGCGTGTACGCTTCGCGCACGAGGCGCATCGCCGGCCCGGCGCGCTCTGCTTCGTGATACGTTCTGAGTTCGGGGTCGAACTTCGCCTTGTATCTGTTCAGCCGCCGTGAATCGGCCCCCACGAGGTCGTAAGAGACGATTTCTCTGTCCATCGCCTCGCGCATGACGTGCCAGTCGATGAGGTCGTTTACGGGAATATCGGCGTCGTGTTTCGCGCCGCCCTGCCAGCGATAGATGGTGTTTTCGTCCTCTAAGGTTATCATTCCACCGACGAATCTGCCATCGACACGGCAGACGTAGGCACGGACACAGCCCTCCGGCAGGCGTTCTCTGAGACTCAAGACGAATCCCGGTGTCACACCGTAAGATTCGTCTTGGGCTTCATAGCGCCGATAGACCTGTGTGATGATTCTGCGAATCGCGCGTTCTCCCCCTTCCTCGATGGTGCAGTTCTCGTCGGTGCCATCGCGGACGTTGCTCCGGGCGTCGCTGCTGAATCGTTTCAGGAGTTCATCTTCGCCGATAGTCAAATCCACCGTATAGGTATAGCCCGGTGAGACTTCCATGCCGTTCCATTCGAGCGGGCGAAGGTCCGCATAGCGGAAGTCGCTGCGCACGTGGACGTATTTCGGGCCGAGTTCGCGCTCTACCCACTCGAAACACCCGTCGATGAACCGTTCGTGACGGCGCTCGCGTTTGCGTTGTTTCAACTTCTCCGTATTCAACAACGCTGGTCCGAGATACGGAATCAATAGTCCAGGAGGCGGCGAGAACACCGTCGAAAGTCCCATTCTCTCGACTTCAAACAGCGGAAAAATGCCCGCGGGTTCCTGTCCTTTGAATCCAATTAAGGGATAGCAGTCGGCGTTTGCGTACTCAGAGAGCGCCGCGAGACTTCCCCGAAAATGAAAGGGATTGCCGTGTGGCGAGCGATTCACATACTGGTCCCAGTTTTCCAACTCCTCGTCGGTCGCGTTCGTGATTTCGATTGTCATTCTAAATACCCTAAATCGGTGAGTCGTGCTTCGACTGCCTGTTCGTCGGTCGTCTCTCTCGTTCTTTCATCCAGTTCTGGATAGGTCTGCTCACCCACGGATTCGACTATCGGCAGAACCTCGCCGTCCATGTGCTCGCCGCGCGGGAGGGAGAGCGCAGCGAGCACCGTCGGCGCGACATCGAACAGGTGCGCACCCGAAAGCGATTTTTCAGTACTGAGTCCCTCACCCGCGGCGGCAACGATTCCCTCGCGCTTGTGATTGTAGGGTTCAGTCG
>DASSKS010000066.1:0-2530 GCA_035690245.1 Halococcus sp.
CTCCAAGTGCTGAGGATGGTCATCGAAAGCGAACCTATCGGCATCGTAAAGATGTCGAACGAAACCGGCTACCCGCATCACAAAATCCGCTACTCGTTGCGCGTGCTCGAAGAAGAGGGCCTAATCGAGCCGTCGAGTCAAGGAGCGATCACGACCGACCAGACGAGCGGATTCATTGACAAACTCGATGGGAGGATCGACGAGGTTAGCGAGAAAGTCGCCGGCATGAAACTCGACACTACCGTCGAGACTACCCAATAGTCACGGATCGGCGGACGCTCAATCACATACTCGACGCTACCACCGGGAACAGTTTTCGCACAGCACACCAAGCGGTCTCCCGAAGCAATCGCTGTGAACCTGATATGACTTCGAGAGCGCTCTACCCGCCGGTGTACCGATAGTACTCGGTGCCGGTATTGTCGGTCCGGCGTTCCACGACAGGGTCTTCGACAAGCGGTTCGACCAACAGTTCGAGGTAGACCCTCCCGATGGCAGCGGCGAGACCGTAGTCAGAACTGCCGAGTGTGAATTGGCCACCAGTACTTGAAGCAGTGACGACTTCAGTCTCGTCCGCAATCTCTTCCAACGTGTACGCCTGTGAGGGGTTATCTTCGAGGAAGTCGCGCATGATCGCTATCTGTGATTTGCTTGGAGCCAGTTGCTCCCACTCCGAGTCATCGAGCGGCATGAGTCACCGATTGAAAGAGAGACACATAACGGAACCGTTCTCGTCTCGCACTAACCGCTTGCTGACGCTACCTCAGTCAAGGAATACTGTCGCATGTGGAATAGAACCCATACGTCGATCCATATATGGAAACCTATATCCGTAAAATCAGCGGGAAGAAAACCATAGTTCTCGCCATGCGAACAACACACATGAACCGGCCTATCGCCTTTGCTTTGGGAACCCCCGACAAGCAGAGTGGAGCGGGGAGTTCACTGCTGATTATTCTTCGGTTGGTTGGTGAGCGACATTGACCGTCCGACTCCCTGCAACTGATACAGGTTCCGAAATCGTTGATAGACGCGAAGAAACACAAACCCACCAGCGAGGACAACTAGACCGTCTAAAATCCAGGTCAGCGTCGAAATAGAAGCATCGGCCGAAAGCGCCACTTGTGCATCCGTGACAACAGTGAAAACGACGAAACTTGCGAGAATTACGCTGACGAAAGCCGAGGTCAAAAGCTCCGTCACTGTCGTTTGGGTTGCAGCCAACTTCTCACGCGAAAACCCCGGTCCGTAGCGCTCGTCAACTTCGACGCGGACGGCGTGTTCAGGCGACCCGACCGCCTCGCGGGTCTCGTGAGTGAGAACCATCCCGCCGTCGAAATATTCGTAATAGTAAATGTCCGCTGCCGGAGGTTCACTATAGAAGCGTATCTTGCCGGATGAATCCGACTGTCGGCTAGCGGGCTGGCTTGACTCGTCTCCAGTTTCTTGACTCACTACTGGTCGTCCTCCGGGTCGGGCACATTCCACTCGTTAGTCATCAGTCTCGGTCCTCCTGTGCTCGAAAGTCGATATAATCGAGACCATCTACGCACTCAAAGTGCTCGTCTGCGTCCATACCCTCGCTACGCCGACATGCGCCTTCTGCCTTCCGAACGAACGAAAGCATGGTCAAGCGGCGGGGTTTTCACTCGAAATTCGGGGGTATGAATCACGCCGAAAAATAAGCCGAAAGTCGGTCGGTGCTACTGTCGTCGCACGGATCTCGCCTCCCGCACCTCGCTTCCGTCGCGGAGCATATCAGGGCATTGCGGGCACACTCGTACTGTTTCCATCTCTGTAGGCGCGAACACCCTCACGTACTGCTCGGTGACGAACTCACCACAATTTTCACACTCGGGCATAGTAGCGAGTAACCCAACAGCCTGATGTGGGTTTCGGGACGGGAATATCAAGAACACTGGAAACGGTGGTGTGTCCTCGTCGCCTTATGACTCGGTGGAAATCCTGCTATCCCTGCGGAGCGTGAGGCAAAAGCATGGGGCGCAAGAGACCGAGATTGTTACCGCGTTTCAAAACGCGCGCTTATGACTGGTCCGAATGCGAAGGAACACGAGTACTGGGCATCCCAGCCCGACTGCCGCGCGGAGTGATCTGCGCAATGTTTGGATGGTAGAGAGGACGGCTGCTCCTGTCGAGCGAAAAATCGAACGGCGGCAGTGAGTTCGTTGGTCCACTCGCTGACCGACATTCATTTCTTACGCAGACCACTCCGGCGCGGCAGTCGGGAAAGCCCGTATAGGTGTATCTCTTCCTCACGCATCGGCGTCCCGGAGTGATAACAGATGTACCTCGGAATAGACATACACAAGCGGTACGCACAGGTGGCAGTGCTCGATGAAGATGGTGAGATTGTCGAAGAGGTTCGCGTCGGAGTGATCAGCGCAATATTTGGATGTTCGGCAGGAACGTATCGATCCAGTCAACAGCAAAACTCACACGACGGCTCAACCGGAGAAACACCGCAGTCAGGAACTGCCTGAAATGCTCTTCATCCTCGTAGATTTCTGGT